>CALVRP010000073.1 GCA_944358665.1 uncultured Bacilli bacterium | reverse complement strand
GGACCAACAGGAGCAGGAAAAACCACGATGGTTAACTTACTTATGAAATTTTATGAAATAAATTCTGGCGACATCAAAATAGATGGAATTTCTATTAAGGAACTCACAAGAGAAAATATCCATGATTTATTTACTATGGTTCTTCAAGATACTTGGTTATTTAGCGGAACAATTAAAGAAAATATCGTTTATAATGGAAAAGATATTACTGATGAAGAAGTTATAAACGTTTGTAAAAAAGTTGGCCTTGATCATTTTATCAGAACGTTACCAAATGGTTATGATACTATAATTACCGAGGGTAGTGTTTCAGCTGGTCAAAGACAATTAATAACAATTGCTAGAGGAATGCTTAAAAACTCACCATTCTTAATTCTTGATGAAGCAACGTCTAATGTTGATACAAGAACGGAAGAAATTGTTCAAAGGGCGATGGATGAACTAATGAAAGGAAGAACATCCTTCATTATTGCCCATAGACTTTCAACGATTAAAAATGCAGATTTAATCCTTGTTTTAAAAGATGGTGATATTATAGAACAGGGAACTCATGAACAACTACTTGAAAAGAATGGTTTTTATGCGAATTTATATAATTCACAATTTGAAATATAATTTCTAACTGTTTTAACAAATTAGCATTTATATAAAATTGTACAAAACTTGACATTATTTATTTTTTGTTATATAATCATATTGTTTGTTTAAAAGGGAGTGGTTTTGATGGTTACATATACAAATGAACATGAAATATTATCTGATTTATATGAATGCTTTAAAAATGGTGTAGAAGAAATTGATATTGATTTATATGAATTAATTGACAGTTATATTTTGAATCCATTTAATATGAGTGAAGATGATTTAAATCAAATTAAAGATTTTATTTTCGACAATAAAAAAGAGCCCATTAAATTTAATGTTGAGGCTCTTGCACCCAACGAAAAAACTTTATCAGATAAATTAGAACATATCAAACCATCAAAGTTAAACAAACCAACAGCTCCAATTATAAGGATGTATGGAAAGTGTCCTTATAAGACAGTAATTCCAATTTACACTAATGCAAAAGAACTTAAGCTAGCTGCTTAAGTTTTTCTTGTATAATAATTAATTAAATGATATAATGAATAAGACTTGAAAATATAATTATATGAGGTGGTTTAATGTTATTGATTTATATTATTTTAGGGATTGTTCAAGGTTTTACTGAACCCATTCCGGTTTCTTCAAGCGGACATTTGACTATTTTTCAAAATATTTTTGATATTGAAGCGTTAAATGATTTAAATTTTGCAATTTTTACTAATTTTGGTAGTTTTATTGCTATTGTAATTATTTTTAGAAAAGATATTGCGAAGCTTATTAAAGATTTTTTTGCTTATATAAAAACTAAAGAGGAAAAATATAAAGATGGCTTTAAATACTGCTGGTTAATTGTTTTAGGGACAATTCCCGCTGGCATCGTAGGATTTTTAACCAAAGATTTTATAGAAGAAAAACTTACAAACGTTAAATTAGTTGGGGTGGCTTTATTAATTACTGCAGTTTTCTTATTTTTAATCAGAAAATTAAAAGGACATAAAAATGATAAAGAGATAACAGCTTTAGATGCTTTAAAAATTGGACTATTCCAAATGGTGGCTTTATTCCCAGGAATTAGCCGAAGCGGTGCAACGTTAGTTGGTGGTATGTTTTCTGGGTTAACGAGGGAAGCTGCGTTTAAATTTTCTTTTATGCTTTATATTCCAATAAGTCTTGCTACTATGGGACTTGGTGTTGTTGACGTTGTTAGTACTGGTATTGAAACAAATCTATTAATTGGCTATTTAATCGGAGCTGTAGTAGCTGGTATTGTAACATTCTTTGCAACAAAATGGTTTAGAGGTGTTATGCTTAAGGGTAAACTTATTTATTTTGTATACTATTGTTTAATTGCGGGAACTTTAGTTATCTTATTCTTGTAAGATAACTTTTTTCATAAAAAAAACATATTTCTAATGTATAATAATAAAAGGAGGTATTATTATGAAATTATTAATAGTTGATGATGAAAAGCTTATTAGAGAAGTGATTAATGAGTATGCGAAAAACGAAGAATTTGAAGTGTTAGAGGCTAGTGATGGTGTGATGGCTTTAGATATTATTAGTAAAGAAGAGATTGATTTAGTTATTTTGGATATTATGATGCCTAAAATGGATGGTTTTTCCTTTTTAAAAGAAATGAAAAAAATAAAAGACATCCCAGTTATTATTTTATCGGCTAGAAGTGAAGAATACGACAAGCTGTCTGGCTTTGACTTGGAGGCTGATGATTACATGACGAAGCCATTTAGCCCAAAAGAGTTAATGGCAAGAGTTAAAGCGGTATTAAAAAGATATGGCAAAAAAATGGAAGATACTTTTATTTATGAGGGGTTGAAGATAGATTTTAAAGCTCATAGTGTTTATATTGACGAGGAAGAAGTTAAATTGACTCCAAAAGAATATGAACTTTTAGTGTTTTTTACAGAAAACGAAAATATTGCTTTGTCAAGAGAAGTTTTATTAAATAAACTTTGGGGTTATGATTTTTTTGGGGAGGACCGAACGGTTGATACGCATATAAAAATGCTTAGAAATAATCTTGGCAAGTATCGTAATTTGATTAGTACAGTCAGAGGAGTAGGTTATAAGTTTGTCTTACCTAAAAACTAAATTTCTTAATTTAAAACAAATACTTTCGAAAAAAATAAAGAAAAATAGTTTGGTTACGAATATATGGTTATTTCTAATTGTTTTTTCTGTTTTAATACTAGCTTTTTTATGGATTTTTCAGACTTTATTTTTAGATAGCTATTATAAATCTTATAAAACTAAAGAATTAAATAATGCGGCTAAAGAATTAATCAGAGATTATAATAACAATAATTTAAATTCAATGGATACTATTGCAAGAGATAATGATATTTGTATTGAAATTTTCGATGAAGAAAATGATGAATATGAAGCTACTTATTTTAATCAAGGGTGTATTGAGTTTGGAAATAAAAACTTTGCTTTAAAGAAAGATTTTATTAATAGTGGTCTTGAACAAAAAAGTTATAATTTAATTAATAATCGGTTTGATAATATTACTTTAATGTATGCCTTGAAGTTAGATACAAACACATATGCTTTTATAAATGCATCTTTAGTTCCTATTGATTCAACAGTTAACATTTTACGTAGTCAATTAGTTTATGTTACTTTAGTAGTTTTAATATTGTCATTTATAGTTGGTTATTTTATTTCTAAAAAAATATCTAAGCCAATTATGAAAATTAATAATGACGCGAAAAGAATGGCTGAAGGCGATTATAATGTGAAGTTTTCAACTAATGAAGACATATATGAAATAAATGAACTGGTTGATACTTTGAATTATGCTTCAACAGAACTTTCAAAAACTGATGAATTAAAAAGAGATTTAATGGCTAACGTTAGTCATGATTTAAAAACACCGTTAACGATGATTAAAGCTTATGCGGAAATGGTTCGTGATTTAACTTACAAAGATGAAGAAAAAAGAAATAATAATTTAAATACGATTATTAATGAAACAGACCGTTTAAATTTATTGGTTAATGATATTCTCGATCTTTCGGCTTTACAATCTAATAATACATTAGAATGTGAAGAATTTGATTTGATTCAGATTATTAAGCAAATTATTTCTAGATTTAATATATTGATTGAAAAAGAAAATTATTGCTTTATCTTTGATCCACCGAAGGAAGAAATAATAGTATATGCTGATAAAAAAAGAATTTATCAAGTTATTTATAATTTAATAAATAATGCGATAAATTATACTGGTGATGATAAAAAGGTATTTATTGAAGTAAAAGAACTTGCTAAAGCATATCGGGTTAGTATTAAAGATACTGGCAAAGGGATTCCTAAAGATGAAATAAAATTTATTTGGGATAAATATTATCACAATGAAAAAAAACATAAAAGAAATGAATATGGCACTGGATTAGGCCTTTCAATTGTTAAAAATATTTTACAAAATCATCACTTTAAATATGGTGTAGATAGTTCTAATAAAGGAACAACATTCTATTTTGAAATAAAAAAACGGGTTTCTAAATTGATATGAACCCCAAAAGTTGGACATAGAAATGGGGTTCATATCAAATAAACTCGTTTTTATCTATTTTCTTTTTTTATTAACTTGGCATGAATAACTAGTCTTTCGGTTCCGGCATCATTATTACAAGTTGATAAGGTTAAAACTTTATCATTTGTATTAACACCCGCACTAAAATCAATTTGGCTACGGCCTTTTATAGTACTTAAGAAAGTATTATAACTATTAGTATCAAACTGAGTAGTGATGTAGTAACTTTCGGCCGGTATTGTATAAATGCTGAAAATTTGCCATAAGGTGTTGTGGCTAGGAGTTGATAATTTTATAATATGATTATCTTTATTAGAATACCAGCTTTTATTTAAAACTTTTTTTAAGCTTCCAAACATTGTTTGATTATAGCGGCTATGGCCATAAATGATAGTATTATAACCAAAATTAGTTAAATCGCTTCGATAATCAGCAAAGACCCAACCCGCACTATTTTTTGTACCGTCAAATGCATGATTTAAATAATAGCTATTATCACTAGTTTGAACAACCGGATAATTGACATTAGTTCCATTTACTTTAACGAAAGCTACCGTGTCTGGATTCTTTTTCTTAAGCTCATTAAAATCTGCTGATAACATGTCCATGGTAATATAATACCAATAATCATCTTCCGGATCGTCTGGTGGATTGATATTTTCGCTATTATCTTCATCAGCTTTTTTTTCATTAGCTACATTATCTTCATCTAAATTTTTATCTATATCTTTTATTTTATTATTGTCTATAAACCATTTGATAATAAAAACTAAACAAATAATAAAAATGATTATACAAATTGTCAAAATAACTTTGTAAACTTTTCTTTTTTTCTTTCGTTTCTTATAATTAGCTCTTGTTTCCATATGTATCATCCTTCTTTTACGATTATAACATATTTTATGGTAGAGATAAAGTAGACAACATTTTACGATGAATTTTAAATTTTATTATAAAGGTGTTGTCTTTTTATATTAACTTTGATACAATAAAGGTGACAAGGTAACTTGTATAGAAGGAGAGATATGATGAAAAGACAAATGAAAGTATTTTTAGGGTTATTTGTTTGTGCATTTATGATTATTCCTTTTGTGAAAGTAAATGCTGCTGAATATGACCAAAACGATTTTGGCGCTTTAATAGGAGGCACTCCAATAACAAGTAATGATACTTTAACGGTTAATGGAGCACCTTACATCGGCGCTAATGGAGCATTGACCATTAATGATGGAAATATTACATTTTCTATCGATAATAACAGAATTGTAATGACTATTGATGGTAATGCAACATTAAATGATGGTGAAAATTTCTTTGTTAAAGTACCAGATGCTTTAGAAGCTATGGCTGGTGGTAATGGTTTTGCATTAGTAATTAGCGAAGGATCAACTTTCAACATTAATGGAACCGTTATTATTCCTGCTGGTAGTGGCGGAAACACTAATGGTTTAGCTACTAATAATGGAACTGTTAATGTTAATGGAACAATAGAGCTTAGAAGTACTGGTAGTTATACTGGAACAGGAACTACTAATGTTAATGGTAATTTTGTAGTCTATGGGCTTAATGGAACTAATTTAGGGGCAAATTTAGTTTTAAACGAAAATGGTTCTATTTATTCTGATAGTGTATTAGATGGTAAAGTTACTACTAACGTTAATGGTATGCAAATTTCTGATAAAGCAAATAAAGATTACGATTCAGTAACTGATAGTGTCGTTACTGCTAATGGTGATAATACTTTTGCTTATGCTTATGAATTATCACCAATTGAAGAAGTAGTTGCTCCAGACAATACTACAACACCAGAAGATACTACAAGTAATGCTGAAGAAGTAACAAACCCTAAAACTGCAGATTCTATTCTACTTATTACTCTTGCTTTATTAGTAAGTGGTGGTGCAGCTGTATTCGCTGGTAGAAAAATAGCTAGCCAAAGAATGTAGTAATGAAAACAAATAGGTAATAACTTATTTGTTTTTTATTTATAAAAAATATAATAAATATGTTATAATCATAATGTAGGAAAAATAATAGGTGATTAGTATGCTTTATTTATTGTATGGTACAAAAACTTTTTTAATGGGAGAAGAATTAAAAAAAATAACTAAAGATTTTGATGAAATAAATATTAGTAAATATGATTTAACTAATGACAATATAAAAGATATTATTGATGATGCTTTAACTATTTCTCTTTTTAGTGATAAAAAATTAATAATTTGCGAAAATGCTAATGTTTTTACCGGGGTTACCTCTAAAGATGCAGAAATTATTGAAAAATATTTAAATAATCCTAATAGCTTGACAACTTTAGTTTTTACCCTTAACACTGATAAGATAGATAATAGAAAAAAAATAACGAAATTGATGAAAAAAAATGGAATTATTAAAGATTTTAGTGAAAATATTGATCCAGTTAGTTTTGTTAAAAGAAAATTAAAAGACTATGAAATAAATACCATGACTATTAATTTACTTATTGATAGGGTGGGGAGCGACCTTTTAATTTTGGAAAACGAAATAAATAAAATAAAATTATATAAAGATAATGATAAAAAAATAGATGAAAACGATATTATAAATTTAACCACGAAAACATCTTATGAAGATATTTTTAAATTAATTGATTATATTATTGAAGATAATAAAGAAAAATCTTTAGAAATTTTAATAGAAATGATTAAAAACGGAGAAGAGCCAATTAAAATAATTATTATTTTAGCAAACCAAATTAGAATTATGTATCAATCAAAAGTTTTACTAAAGAAAGGTCTTAGCGAAAAAAGCATTGCGGATTCTTTAAGTATTCATCCATATAGAGTAAAATTGGCCTTGCAGAAAGGAAGACGTTATACGGAAGATATACTTTTAAATTATTTATCAGAACTTGCTGATATTGATTATGGTATTAAAAGCGGTAAGATTAACAAAGACTTAGCATTAGAAATGTTTATATTAAAAAAATAAAAATGCATTATTGCATTTTTTCTATTTTACTAAGAACATTTGCTAAATTACTTTCATATTTACTACTATTTTTTGGAACGTAATATTTTCTGCCAACTAGTTCATCTGGAAGATATTGTTGTCTGACAAAATTACCTTTATAATTATGGGGATATTTATAGTCCTTAGAATTTGTTTGTAGATGTTTAGGAACCTTTCCAGTATTACCTTTATAAATATCATTTAATGCTCTATCAATAGCCATTTCGGCTGTGTTTGATTTTGGGGATAAAGTCATGTCAATAACAATTTCTGCTAGTGGAATTCTTGCTTCTGGAAAGCCTAAACGTTCAGCGGCATTTATCGCGGCGTTTACTCTAGGACCAATGCTAGGATTAGCAAGACCAATATCTTCATAGGCGATTACTGAGAGTCTTCTGGTGATAATTTCTAAATCTTCGGCAGCAATAAGTTTGGCTAAATAATGTAAAGCCGCTTGAACATCACTACCTCTAATTGATTTTTGAAAAGCACTAATTGTATCATAATAACCATCATCATTTTTATCAATATAAAGATTAGGTTTATTATTTATTTTAGTAATCAACTCTTTAGTGATATGAAAATCTTCACTACTATAATAAGCAATTTCTAAAGTATTATAAGCACTTCTTAAATCACCACCAGCTAGCGTGCTAATATAGTTTAATGTTTCATCATCAATTTTTATGTTTTTTAGTTCTTTAATGGCTTTTTCTAAAGCTTCTTTAATATCTTCTGCTTTTAAAGGCTTTAATTCAAATATCTGACATCTACTTCTAATTGCCGGATTAATAGAATGATAAGGATTAGCCGTTGTCATACCTATTAAAGTAATAACACCATTTTCTAAATAAGGCAGTAGTAAATCTTGTTTATCTTTATTCATACGATGTATTTCATCCATAATTAGGACAAAATTTTCTTTTGTTTTGGCGATTTTAATAACTTCGTCAAAATCCTTTTTACTATTTATAACGGCATTTAAAAAAGCATATTCCAAACTTAATTCATTTATTAAAGTATAAGCTAAAGTTGTTTTTCCAGTTCCCGGAGGACCATATAAAATTATCGAAAATAATCGTTTGTTTTTAATTAAATTACTAATAATTTTACCTTCACCAACCAAATGTTTCTGACCAATTATATCTTTTAATGTATTAGGCCTTATTCTATCTGCAAGTGGTTTCATCCTTATCAACTCCTAAAATATATTATAACAAAATCATTATAAATAAAAAAGACTTTAGTTATTTTAAGAAGTAAAAATATTATTTAAAAATTTAGTAAAATAAAAAGGGTTTTCCTTTCTTTTCTCTAATAATACTTATAGAAGCTAAAAAGTATTTATTGGAGGAAGATAAATGGATGATAAAAATAATGCAAAAACTAATAATACAGATATCGATGTAAAAACAGTTTATAAAGTTGATAAGACTATAAGTGATACATTAAATCCGGAAATAAAAAATTATTCTAGCTATGAAATAAAAAAACATTAATTCACAAAAAACAAAAATTGTGAATAGTAAAACAGAGATTATAAATTTTGTTAATGAAGAACTGAAGAAGAAATGTGGTAATAACAGAATATATTTGGGAAAAATAAGTAATAAAATTTCTAACTTGTTAAAAGAAAAATTAAATATTGATGTTAAAGACTATAATATATCTTTAAAAGGAGATAATGTAAGAAAAATTATGAAAGACCATGGAAATAGAATTACAGAAGCAAAACGTGGTCAATCTGTAGTAACAAAAAATGATTTTGGATTTATAGATGATATTGTACTTAATCCAGATAAAGTCCTTGCTGGTGGTGTTAATAATGGTGGTAAGCCGGCTATAATTTTTGAAAAAATACTAGGTGATAAATATACATTAGTAGAATTCGTTTCTGATAAGCACCATACTTTAGAAGTGCAAACTATGTTTAAACACAAAAAAAAGAACTCTGCTACTGTGGATAATACTCAAAAGAGCCTTTTCCAAACGTCCAGAACGGACAGTAGTACAAGTTCTTCTAATAACAATGTATCACAATTTGATAGTAATGTCAAACATGATACATCTATTAATTAATATATACATATTTTTATTTTTAATTCCGTTTTAGTATAAATAATAGAAATAAATTTACTGATATGCTAATATAAGTATATACGGAAAACTTGAGATATCTCTATTTTTTTGATAAAATAATACTGGTGGTTATATGGATGACTATACTTTAAAAAAAGAGGAATTTAATCAATATTTATTATTAGAAAAAAAATATAGTACTAATACCGCTGCTTCTTATATGGAAGATATGGATACTTTTATAAAATATTTTAAAGATAAAAAAGTTTTACAAAAAATAAGTAAAAAAGACATTGATGATTATATTACTTATTTAAATAGTTATTTAAAGGATAAAAGTTTGTCAAGACATATAAGTAGTTTAAAAACCTTTTATAAATTTTTAATGCTGGATGGTTATTTGAAAACAAATCCTGCTTCACATTTAGTGAGTCCGAAAGTTAGTAAAAGTTTACCAAAAACTTTAACAGAAGAAGAGGTAATTAGATTATTAGATGTTAATTTAACTGATGATTACAGTTACCGTAATAAAGCTATGCTAGAATTAATGTATGGAAGTGGTTTAAGAGTTAGTGAACTTATTAATCTAAAAGTCACAGACGTTGATTTTAGTATGGGCCTTGTTAGAATATATGGTAAAGGAAGTAAAGAGCGAATTGTTCCTTTGGGAGATTTTGCTTTAGAAGCATTAGATAAATATATAAATTATCATCGCGCAAATCTTTTGAAAAAAGGTCCTAATGATTATTTGTTTTTAAATAGCCGGGGAACTAAAATGACTAGACAAGCATTTTTTAAAATCATAAAAAAACAGGCATTTATTGCTGGTATTAAAACAGAAATTTCTCCACATACTTTAAGACATTCTTTTGCCTCTCATTTACTTGCACATGGTGCTGATTTAAGAACGATTGGCGAACTTTTAGGTCATGCTGATGTATCTTCAACTCAGATATATACCCATATTACTAATGAGAAGTTAAAAGATAATTATAAAGAAAGTCATCCTCATGGAAAGTAGGTAATAAAATGAATGAATTTATGAAACAAGCATATGAAGCTTCAATGGTTAATTCATATAATAAATTTCAAGATGGTGGTCCATTTGGCGCTGTAATTGTTAAAGATGGCAAAGTTATTGCGAGTGCAAGTAATACTGTATTATTATCGCACGATCCAACAGCTCATGCGGAAATTAATGTTATCCGTAAAGCTTGTTCGATTTTGCATACTCATGATTTATCTAGCTGTACATTATACACTAGTTGTTATCCATGCCCAATGTGTTTAGGGGCAATTATTTGGGCCAATATTCATAAAGTATATTATGGTAACACTAAAGAAGATGCGGCAAATATTGGTTTTCGTGATGATGATATATATAAGGTTATTCGCAATGTTAATCGCCAAAAGAATTTTGAATTCTTATCATTAAAACAATTAGATCGTGATGAAACAATTAAAGCTTTTGAGGAGTTTGAAAAAGTAAATGGATCTATCTATTAAATGGAATAAAAGTAATTATTCAGAATTTTTAATTTATTTGCAAGGAATGGGCGATTCAGAATATCAAAAATTCCATAAGAAGTTATTAAAAGATGAAAATATTAAAGTAATTGGTATTAGAACGCCAACTCTTCGTAAAATGGCTAAAGAAATAAAAGACATCGATGGATTTATTAAATATAATACGCATCAGTTTTGTGAAGAGAATATTTTAATGGCTCTAGTAATTACTAAAGTAAAAAACAATTTAATTACATACATTAATAACTTTATTCCTTATATTAATAACTGGGCAGTTAATGATATTTTTGCTAGCAGTTTAAAACAATTTAAAAATATCGATATTAAAGAAGTTAAACCTTATTTAAATAGCGACAATCCTTGGAACGTAAGATTTGGCTTAACTTTATTACTTAGTCATTATGTTACTGATAAGTATATTGATGAAATATTAGAAATATGTGAAAATATTAAAATAGATCATTATTATGTTAAAATGGCAAATGCCTGGCTCTTGTCTATTTGTTATATAAAGTTTCCAGAAAAAACAAAAAAGTTTTTAGAGAATACAAAAATAGATAATTTTACTTATAATAAAACAATTAGTAAAATTTGTGATTCTTATAGAGTTAGTAAAGAAGATAAAATTAAATTAAAAGATATGAAAAAGAGGAGGAATTTATAATGGAAAAAATAATTTTAACTGGTGATAGACCCACTGGTAAATTACATTTAGGTCATTATGTTGGTTCATTAAAACAAAGAGTAGATATTCAAAATAAAGGTGATTATAAAGAGATGTATATTATGATTGCTGATGCACAGGCCCTTACTGATAACGCTGATAACCCGGAAAAGATTAGAGAGAATATTATTGAAGTGGCTTTAGATTATTTATCAGTTGGTTTAGACCCTAATAAAGTTACGTTATTTATTCAATCAGCGGTTTCAGAACTTACTGAACTTACTTTCTATTATATGAATTTAGTTACTTTAGCACGCCTTGAACGTAATCCAACCGTTAAAAGCGAAATAAAAGCAAGAGGTTTTAATCAAAGTATTCCGGTAGGTTTCTTAACTTATCCTATTAGCCAAACATCAGATATTACAGCTTTTAAAGCGAATATAGTGCCAGTGGGTGATGATCAACTACCAATGCTTGAACAAGCTAGAGAAATTGTTAGATTATTTAATAATACATATGGTGAAGTCTTAGTAGAACCAGAAGCTCTTTTGGCGGAGAATGAAGTGTGTATGCGGCTTCCAGGCACTGATGGTAAAGCTAAAATGAGTAAATCAATTGGTAATTGTATTTATTTATCAGATGATGCTGATACGGTAAAACAGAAAGTTATGAGTATGTATACTGATCCTACACATTTAAAAGTTGAAGATCCGGGTCATACAGAAAATAATCCAGTATTTACTTATTTAGATGCTTTGTGTACAGATGAACACTTTACAAAATATTTGCCAGAATATAAAAATTTAGATGAATTAAAAGCTCATTATGAAAAAGGCGGACTTGGTGATATGAAAGTTAAAAGATTTTTAAATGATGTTATTAATGATGTTTTAGAGCCTATTAGGAAAAGAAGACATGAATATGAAGGGAAAATAAAGGAAGTTTATAATATATTAGAAACAGGAAGTAAAAAGGCAAGTAAGGTTGCGGCTGGTACTTTAAGAGAAGTAAAAGAAGCAATGAAAATAAATTATTTTGAAGATGATGCTTTAATAGAATCACATATTAAAAAGTATGAAAAATAATATTGCATTTTTAGAAAAAATATGATATATTATAAACACATCAAGAGATGAAAAAAAGCGGTGATTCCGGCCATAATCAGGAACTTAAAAAAGCGGCGATTCCGGTCATAATCAGGAACTTAAAAAAGTGGCGATTCCGGCCATAATCAGGAACTTAAAAAAGTGGCGATTCCGGTCATAATCAGGAACTTAAAAAAGTGGCGATTCCCGGCCGTAACTAGGGACCGAAAAATGTAAGTTAGAGCAGAGTCTCTAACTTTTTTAAATTTTAAAAAAAGTATTGAAATACATTTGTTCGTATGATATAATTTTTAAAAACAAAGGGGGAGATAATTATGCATAAAAGATTAAAACTTGTTTTAGTTAATAAAGATTACTGCGATTATTTAAGAAAATATGATCACAGAGTACCATATAATTTTGACAAGAAACAAAATAGACCATTTGTTGGTGTATTATTTAGTATTGGTAAAATAGATTATTTTGCACCACTTGCTAGTCCTAAACCAAAACATTTAGTGATGAAAGATACTATTGATTTTCTTAAAATTGATAATGGCAATTTAGGTGCTATAAATTTCAATAATATGATACCGGTATCGGAAAGCAATATCACTTTATTAGACTTAAATAAGAAAACATTAAACAAAACTGAATTAAAATATCAAAAATTATTACAAGGACAGCTTTACTGGTTAAATCGTAATATTGATTTAATATATATGCATTCTAAATTTTTATATGATTCTTATGTTAATAAAACAATTCCCAAATACATTAATAAAAGATGTTGTAACTTTAAATTGTTAGAAGAAAAATGTCTAGAATATAATAAAGTTAGTGTTTAAGCTAGCTTTATTTTTAATTAGTGAAATGATATAATGTAGGTGGTGGTAATATGAAAAGAATATTAATAGTAGAAGATGACCATGTAATTAGTAATGAACTTAAAGAGATGCTTGATAGTTCTAATTATGAAGGAATTATTTTAAATGACTTTAATAATGCATTAAAAGAAATTTTAGAAATAAATCCTGACCTTATTTTATTAGATATTAATATTCCTAATATGAATGGCCAAATTTTATTAAAAGAACTCCGCCGGGAATCTAATATTCCTGTAATTATGGTTACTAGTCGCAAAAGTGAAGTTGATGAGGTTCTTTCTATGAGTTATGGAGCTGACGATTATGTTACTAAACCTTATAATCCAACACTATTACTTTTAAAAATAAATGCGATTTTAAAAAGAACGGAATTAAAAACAAATAATATTAATTACCATGGAATTACAATTATTCCTAGTAAAGGAACAATTAAAAAAGATAATTTGGAAATAATTTTAACCAAAAACGAAATGATTATTTTAAATCATTTATTAAATAATGTTGGTAATATTGTAACAAGAGATGATTTAATGACGGAACTTTGGAATAATAAAGAATATATTAATGATAACGCACTTTCTGTTAATATAAGCCGTTTAAGAAGTAAATTAAAAGAAGCTGGAGTGGGAGAAGCAATCGAAACAAGGAAAGGACAAGGTTATATTTTAAAATGAAATTTAAAAATTATTTAAAAGACAAATGGGTAACAATTTTACTATTTCTTATCTTTTTTATAATAATTATTTCCTTTTTCATTGCTTTTAAAGTTTCTTTAGAACTTATTATTGGATTTATTGTTGCTTATATTATTTTTGCTTTAATATTATTATTCTATAATTTTTACCGGAAAAAGTATTTTTATGATAAATTTCTAACAAATTTAGAACGTTTAGATCAAAAATATTTGATTTTAGAACTTTTGAAAAAACCTAAATTTTATGAAGGCGAAATTTTATATGAAGCATTATACGAAATAGATAAATCAATGACCGAAAAAGTTAGTGAATATAAACAGAGTGTTAATGATTTTAAGGATTTTATTGAACTTTGGATTCATGAAGTTAAAATTCCACTTTCTAGTCTTTCCTTAATTGTCCATAACAATAAAAGTTTAAAAACACCTAAAATAATGGAACAGTTAAACCATATCGAAGATTATACAGAGCAAATTCTTTATTATGTTCGTAGTGAAAATTCTGAAAAAGATTATTTAATTAAGGAATGTTTATTAGATGACATAGTTAAAAATGTGGCTTTAAAAAATAAAGACAATTTCCTTTATAATAACACGTCCTTTATTGTTAGTGATTTAGATAAAACGGTTTTAACAGATTCTAAGTGGCTTGAATTTATTATTAATCAAATTGTTAATAATAGTTTAAAATATAAAGGGGAAAATCCTTATATTAAAATAACAGCAATGGAGAATAAAGATGAAGTTAAGTTGATTATTTTTGATAATGGCAAAGGTATTAGTAAAAATGATTTGCCAAGAGTTTTTGATAAATCATTTACTGGTGAAAATGGAAGAGAAGGCAGTATATCAACTGGTATGGGCTTATATATTTGTTATAACTTATGTCAAAAACTAGGTCATGATATTAAAATTGAATCTGTTAAAAATAAATTTACGAAGGTTACGATTACTTTTGCGAAAAATAGTTATACTAATACTTTAAAGTAAGGTTTCAAAATTGTAAGATTTAGTAAGATTAAACAAACGATTTTTTCCTTCTTTTTTTATATAATGATTTTAGAAAGGAGAAAAATTATGACAAATATTTTAAAAATTAGAAATGTAGAGAAGTATTATGGTAGTCGTTCTAGTTTAACGAAAGCGATTGATAATATTTCATTTGATGTCAATAAAGGAGAGTTTGTAGCAATTATGGGGGCTAGTGGTAGTGGTAAAACTACTTTACTTAATTGTATTTCGACGATTGATAGAGTTACTGCTGGTCACATTTTTGTAAATGGTGAAGATATTACGGGCTTAAAAGGTAATAATTTGAATAAATTTAGAAGAGAAGAGTTAGGTTTTATTTTTCAAGATTTTAACTTATTAGATACTTTAACTGCTTATGAAAACATTGCTTTGGCATTATCTATTCAAAATGCAAAGTATCATGAAATTCATAGCAAAGTAAAAGAGGTTGCTAAAAAGTTAAATATTAATAATATTTTAAACAAATATCCTTATCAACTTTCAGGAGGTCAAAAACAAAGAGTTGCGGCTGCCAGAGCTATTATTACAAATCCAAAACTTATTTTAGCTGATGAACCTACTGGAGCTTTGGACTCTAAAAGTAGTAAAATGTTATTAGAAAGTTTTGAAAATTTAAATAATGAATATGAAGCCACTATTTTAATGGTTACTCATGATGCTTTGGCGGCTAGTTATGCGAGTAGAGTGATATTTATTAAAGACGGTAAAATCTTTAATGAACTAATAAAAGGTAATAGTGCGCGAAAGGAATTTTTTGATAAAATTATTGACGTTGTATCTTTACTTGGAGGAGATTTAAACGATGCTTTATAAGCTATCTTTGCGTAATATTAAGAAAAGTTTTAAAGATTACGCCATTTATTTTATAACTTTACTATTAGGCGTAGCTATTTTCTATGTTTTTAATGCGATAGATAGTCAAACAGTTTTAATTGATGTAACCA
>CALVRP010000072.1 GCA_944358665.1 uncultured Bacilli bacterium | reverse complement strand
CACCTTTATATAGACCATGAACACTACCTAAAGCTGGCGCTAAAAAATCAACGTCAGTTTCAGCAACTAATTTTTGGCATTCATTAATATCCGCATATGCAATATCCGTGTCTTCACCACCAACTTTGCCAACTTCGGCTTCAACCGTCACATTTCTTTCGTGAGCATAATCAGTAACCATTTTAGTTATCTTAATGTTTTCTTCTATTGGTAGTTTTGAAGCATCAATCATTACTGAAGTAAATCCAGCATCAATGGCTTTTTTACATGATTCAAAACTTTTTCCATGATCCAAATGAATAGCTACTGGGATATTAATATTCAAATCTTTTATTAAAGATTTAATCATATTTACTACAACATTATAGCCTCCCATGTAATTAATCGCCCCTTCTGATACTTCTAAAATGGCGGGGCTATTACTTTCTACTGATGCTTCTAAAATAAATCTTGCCCATTCTAAATTATTCACATTATAAGCAGCTACTGCATATTTCTCTTGTGCAGCTTTTTCTAAAATATCTTTCATTGACTGTATCATATTATCACCAATTTTATTATAACTTTTTTTATTTTTTTTGCCAAACCGCTTTACAAAACATTTACATTAAATGATATAAATTGCTCCAATTATGATTAAAATTGCCCCACCTATTGACGTCGCAATTTTTCCTAGTGATTTTTTAACTTTGTTACCTATAGTTAAACCTAATAAAGTGAAAGAAAAACTGCAAACAGCGAAACTAATTACTGAAAACAGATAATTTTCGCTGACCATGTTAAGAGTTAGTCCAACAGAAAAACTATCAATACTAACTGCAAAGGCGAAAAGAAATAAATCAATCATTTTCATTGTTTTCATTTCATTTTCTTCTTTAAAATTATCTGCTAACATTTGAAACCCAATAAAAATCAAAATGACACCAACAATAATTTCTGGATCGATTCTGATAAAATTTAAAATATAACTACCTAACGCAAATCCAATTAAGGGCATAAAAAAATGAAAAATACCAACAATTATAGATAATAGATATTTTTGTTTTTTTGGCATATTTAAAGTACCATAAGCAAGGGACAAAGAAAAGGTATCCATACTAAGACTTACCGCAATTGTTAATACTAATAATAATTCCATTTATCTCACCTAATAAATTTTATTAGGCTTTTTATTTATTATTACTAAACTTATCCAAGACTTCTTTAACTAAAGATTTGTATTCATTATCTTCGGTATCTTCTTCAATTAAACAAAGCGGAGGGAATAACACACACCACCAATTATCACCTTTTCCTTCGCCTAAGGTAACTAATAATGATTCATAATAACCTTCTTTATAAGTTATTCCTTTATATTCTTTTTCCGGGAAATAATTATAACCAAAGTTAATAACATAACCTTCATTATATTTTTCTTTTATTAATAGATTATTTATATCTTGATCTATTTTTTCTAAATTTTCTTTGATTACTTTTTCTGCTTCTGTACTAGATTTTGTATCTTTTAATAAATTATACATACTAGTTTGTAGTTCACTTTTAACTTTTGATTTTATATTTTGATCATAATCACTATTACTATTAGGAACTACTCTAATTCTAATAGCATCATCTGGTATTTCTAAACCTTTTACCATAATGTCTGATATACATAAATAAAAGATAAAAATAGCACTTAATAAGATTATTATTTTTTTCATAATTAAAACCTCCTACTTAATATTGGGAGGTTTTTATGTTTTTTATTCATTTAAAATTTTATAAGGATTATTTTCTGTTCCTTCTCCAGTTAATATTATATTACTATTTAAAAATACAACAGGCCTAATATAAGCTTCAGTATAACTTGCAGAATATGTACTACTAATAAAACCATTATTATTAACATATACAGGTCTATGAGCAACACCAGTATAAGCATGCATCGTCCACCAAATATAACTTTCATCAACACTATGAATTAAATAATTACTATTTTTACAAGGAAATTCACCTTCCCGAGCTGAAGTAATATCTGTACACGCAGAATCAAGACTAGCACGCATATAATCAGTTGCATTTATTAAACCAATCTTGCCATTCCACTTATATTTATTTTCTTGAGTAATAGTCCCATTCATTGTTGTTTGTTCATAATCAATAGGTCCCATTTTAAAATCATGAGTGGTTATATAATTTTTATCAGTATCATTTAAAGTATTATAAAATGTTCCATTTAAATAAGTACTGATATAAGAATCCTTAGTGACTGCACCACTATATTGACCATTAGTAAACGTTCCAGAAATTATACCATAGGCATTACATCCCTCATTGGGAGCTCTTCCTTGACTACAATAACCGGTTGTTCTATTACCTATAGTGTCAAAAGTTATTTTTCCATAATCTCGTCTTTTATTATTTTTAAAGTATTATCACTTTCAATCGCTACGATTCGCCACAGTTCATCACTAAATTTAATATAGTTATTAGGTTCTTGTCCACGATAAATATATCTACCATCCTCATAAGAATCTTCATATAGTCCATCGCCTTCAGTTACTGCTAAATTTTTTAAATCATCTGTAGTTAACTCTTTTGCTAAAATATTTCCTTTGGCAGTTATATTTAAATTTGTTTGGAAAGCGGCATAGCCCACTCCCATTATAAACATTAAAGAAATTATTGAAACTATTATTATTTTTTTCTGTTTCCGGTTATGTCTTCTATGCCCTTTATAATGTCTCATAATTTCACCTCTTTGTTAGTCTCAATCTCACAAGAGTATTTTATCACATTATTTTATTTTTGTGAACTATTAGCTAACATATTATAGGATTTATTTATTCTATAATAATGTTAGGTGATGCCTAACGTGAAAAAAATTAAATATGATAATGACATATATAATACAATTAGAAAAAATATTAAAAAATATCGCAAAGAAGAAGGAATAACGGCTGCTGAACTAGCGGAAATGGTTGATTTATCTCATGATTTTATTAGGCAAATAGAAAGCGAGAAAGTGAAAGCAAATTTTTCTCTAGATACTTTTTATCGAATTGCGATTGCTTTAGATGTTTCACTAGATGATTTAATCAAAAAATAAGTCCCAAATGGGACTTTTTATTTATGATATGTTTCTTTGTTATTTATTTTAAAACACCGATATAGTTGTTCTAAAAACATAACTCTAAATAATTGATGAGGAAAAGTTAATTTAGAAAAAGATAGCTGATAATCACTTCTTTGTTTCACTTCATTACCAAGCCCATAAGAACCACCAATAACAAAAGCAATATTAGAATTTACCATTAAGGTTTTATCTAATTTTTCAGCAAATTCTACTGATGATAACGATTTGCCGTCAATTTCTAAAGTAATTACATAATCTTTATCATTAATATGTTTCATAATATTTTCTGATTCTTTTTTTAAAGCAATCTCTTCTTTTTCGTCATTAACCTCAATTATTTGAATCTTTGTATATTTAGATAATCTCTTTTCATATTCTTTTACCCCTTCTTTATAAAACTTTTCTTTTATTTTTCCAACACAAATAACTTTTATCATACTTCTATAAGTTCAGTACTTTCTTTTTGTCTTGCGATAATTACTTGTGGTACTTTTTTACCACTTTTTTCAAAAGTTTTATAAAGGGTATCTTTAGCTAATTCTGGTTCATTATTATCCTCACTTAAATGGGCAAGAACAATATGTTCTGTTTTTTCAGTTGTAAACTGACTTAAGTAATAAGCACTATCCTTATTAGATAAATGACCTTTATCACCTAAAATTCTTTGCTTAATATGATAAGGATACTTTCCTTCCATAAGCATGGTAACATCATGATTACTTTCTAAAATATACATATTTTTATTTTTTAATTTATGATAGTTTTTCATATGTATATAACCGGTGTCAGTTATATACACTAAGGACTTTCCATTAGAAGTTAAAATATATCCATTAGAATCAGCCGTATCATGAGATGTTTTTATTGGCGATATTAGTAAATCATCAATTAGAATATCTTCATCAATAAAACAAATATTCTCGATTTCAAAATCAATTTCTTCTAGCATTTTTTCAGTTAGATAAACGGTTACTGGATGTTTTTTTAAAAATACTTTTAATCCACCAATGTGATCAGTATGTGCATGGGTAATAAATATTCTTTCTATTTCATTTGGATCTATATTCATACTTTTTAAAGTTTTTTCAACATAGGCACAACTCATACCAAGGTCTATTAATGACTTAGTTCCTTCAGTCTCAATATAGGTGCAGTTTCCTTTACTACCGCTTGCTAAAACGCTTACTTTCATTAACGATAACCATTAGGATAAAGAACTGAAGGATTAACATCACAGTAACGACAACCATCCCAAACTTCATAATGAACATGTGGTCCGGTTGCGGAACCAGTCATACCAACATAGCCAATCACTTCACCACGTTCTACAACTTGGCCAACCTTTGCAGCTATTTTAGACATATGCGCATATAAAGTCATATAACCATTATTATGATCAATAACAACATAATTACCATAACTATAATGATATTCAGCAATAATGACCCTACCATTGTTTGTCGCATAAATTTTTGACCCATAACCAGTACCAGAAATATCTAGCCCTGTGTGTAATTCACGGCCGCCACCAAATGGATTTGAACGATACGAATAACCACTACTTAAAGTCCAGCCACTATCTGTTGGCCAGCCCCAGTTAGTTAAACTTCCTACATCCGGTACATACTTACTACCTTTTAAAACAACTTTATTAACAGGACTTTTTAAAACTTCCTTATTACGTGGATTAACGTATGTAATTTCCCCATTAACTTGCCTAACATCTTGAGATACCCTATCTAAACCATTTTGCCCTTCTTGAATAACTTTATCATTACCAATCAAAATGGTATCATCATATTTTTCTTCTGTACTATAAGCACTTTCAACATCTTCTACAACATAACTTTCTTCAACAATACTTATTTGAGTATTTATTTGCGCAATTTTAAGTTGTTGTCCAGGATATAATAAATTACTTTCGCTGGTCAATTCTTCATTAGAAAGTAATAATTCTGATGGATTTATTTGGTTAGCAAAAGCCACATTTTCAATAGTATCTCCGGCTTTTACGGTATAAGTACTTTCTTTATAATCGTCACCATATAACAAAAATCTAGCTAGTTCTTCAGCATCAGTATATATTTTTTCAGTAACAGGTATTTTTGTTTCTTTAACAGTTATATCCTCATCTACATAAACATTTTCAATAATCTCACCAGTTGCTTGTATTTCACTTTGATTGTCATCAAGGTAAGCTTGGTATTCTTCTTCACCAACAAAAGTTTTAATTAAAATTTCAACAGCCTCTTTAAATATATCCTGATCTAAGACATAAACATGTGTTGTAGTTACTTTTCCTTTATTTTCTTCATCTTTATCAGTAGTTTCCTTTTTTATAGCCATATCATAACCTTTGATAGTAAAATCATCTTCATCTTTTATTTTTTTATAAACTTCTTTAACCGAGTCAAGTTTCCCATCATAAGTTACTAATTTTTTAACTTGAACACCATTAGGCGCATATACTTCATCTGTGTCATATTTATTTTTATAAACTTTTCCATTATTATTTATATATTTTTCTAGTTCTTCAGCTGACGAAATAACACCTAGAGTTTGTCCCTCATAATAAACCTTATAATAAGTATTAGGTTCAGTTACTTTGGCATAACCAAAACCCAATATAGGTATCGCTAATACGATTAAAATAATCATTAATATAACCCAAAATTTTCGCATTAATTCACCTCCCTATTATCCATATTAAAAAATGAACTAGTATTCCTTTTAAAGATCAAATCAATTGTTGCGGTTGGTCCGTTACGATGTTTTCCAATAATAAATTCGCTTTTACTGGTTGATTCATCAATCGCGCTCTCTTTATTATAGTAGTCATCTCGATAAAGAAAGGCAACAATATCAGCATCTTGTTCGATTGATCCAGATTCCCTTAAGTCACTTAAAAGTGGTCTTTTATCTTCTCTTCCTTCAACGCTACGTGAGAGTTGAGCAAGGGCAATTACTGGGATATTTAACTCCATAGCCATGGTTTTTAACGATCTAGAAATTTCTGAAACTTCTTGTTGTCTTTGTCCGGCATATTTAGCACTTCCACTAATTAATTGTAAGTAGTCAATAATAACAATATCAAGTCCATCATTAGAATTAGCTAATCTCCGACATTTTGCTCTAATTTCACTAACAGTCATACCTGGAGTATCATCAATAAACATTTTTGTATCAGCCAGACGACTAATGGCTTCATTAATTCGCTTCCAATCTTGATGTTCAAGTTTTCCCGTACGAAGTTTATTCATTTCAATTTGGCCAACAGAAGCAAGCATTCTACTGATTAACTGCTCGGCTCCCATTTCCATATTAAATAATGCCACAGTTTTTTTGGCATTAACCGCAATATTAACCGCCAAGTTTAAAGCAAAAGCAGTTTTACCCATAGCAGGACGGGCCGCTATTATTATTAATTCATTTTCATGAAAACCACTAGTTAACCGGTCTATATCGTAAAAACCACTTGGAACACCAGTGATTTCACCTTTTTGTGAAGCTAATTTTTCTAAATCAGCTTGAGCTTTAAATAAGACATCTTGTATGCTTCTAAATTCAGAACCTTTACGATTCTTAATAACATCAAACAATTGTTTTTCAGCATTATCTAATAAGTCTCCAATGTCATCAGAACTAGAGAACCCTTCACCAGCTATTTTAGTAGCGGTTTCAATTAAACTTCTTCTTAACGCTGTATTATAAACGATTTTTACATATTCGCTAGCATTGGCAGCTGTTGGCACAAAATTAATAATTTCGGCCAAATATTCAACACCACCAACATTCCCTAATATTTTTCTTTTATCTAGTTCAGCAGTAACTGTTGTTATATCTATTGGTGTACCAATTTCCGCTAAATACTTAACCACCTCAAAAATTCTTTGATGGGCATCTAAATAAAAATCTTCTTTCGATAATTCTTCTACAATAGTTCCTAAAGCATATTTACTTAAAAACATTGATCCAATTACCGCTTTTTCCGCATCTAAATTATGAGGGAGAGATCTCTCGTTCATCTTATCACCTTACTTCTGTAATTCGATTTTTAGATTAGCTGTAATTCCTTTGTGTAGTAAAACTTTGACATTAGTAATTCCTAGTGTATTTACAGCAACATCTAAAACTATTTTCTTTTTATCAATATTAAAACCTTCATCTTTTAATTTGTTAGCGATTTGCTTAGTACTAATAGTTCCAAAAACTTGATCATTTTGACCAGTTTTTACTTTGAAAGTTAACTTTATTTTTTCTAATTTTTCTTTTAAAATTTTAGCTTCTTCAAGTTTTTTTGCTTCTTTTTCAGCTTTTTCTTTATTTTGTTTTTTTAAAACATCAATACTACCTTCTGTTTCCTTAATTGCTAAATGATTATTTATTAAATACATGCCATAACCATCTTTAACTGTTTTTATATCGCCTTTTTTTCCTTGTTTTTTAACATCTTCTAATAGAATAACACGCATTTTATCACTCCTCTATTGCTTTTTTAATCATATCAACAACTTCTTTAATAGTTTTTCCTTTTATTTGAGCAGCCGCATCAGTTACATGGCCACCACCACCAATAGAACTCATAATAATTCCAGCACTTACTTTACCCATTGATCTCGCACTGACACCAACAACATTTTCTTCTATTTTTCCTACAGTAAAAGAGACTTCCACATCTTCAAATCTAAGCATCTCATCAGCTACTATAGCTAAATCTACATTATCATATATCTCATCAGGCATCTCACATAACCAATATTTATCTTTGATATAATAACTATTTTTTATGCAGTTATGTCTTCTAATAAAGTCTTCGCGAGAACCTTTTAAAATCTCTTGTTTTATAATTGAATCAGCACCTTTCTTAGTTAAATAAGCTGCTGTTTTAAAGGTGTTTTCAGAAGTTTTTAAATTATATCCATTAGTATCTATTTCCATACCAGCTAGCATAACTGTAATAATTATAGAGTCTAAGTTTTTGTTTAAATATTTTAAATAATTAGCCATAATTTCAACAATACTTGACTTATTTGAATTAATATATTCAAAAATAGCTTTATCAATATGACTTGAGCTATTCATATGATGGTCAATAACAAAAATATCTTTTATCTTATCTAATAACTCGGCATTTTCTACTAGTTCTGGCTTTTGAGTATCTAAAACTATCAGTAAAGTATTATCATTAATTTTTTCTTCTATTTCATCTACGGTTAAGAAATTAATTTTAATTTTTTGATTAGTTATTGCTTTAATACCTTTTTCTAAAGAAACATTTACTTGCTCTTTAGGATAAACAATATATACTTCTTTTTTCATACTTTCAATAATTTTTGATAAAGCAATACAAGAACCCATACCATCTAAGTCAGGCCTCTTATGTGTCATTAATATTATATTGTCATGAGATTTTATATTTTGGGTTAATTTTTCAAATAAATATTCCATTTCAGTCACCTTATACATAATTATACTATAAATTTAATTTTATTTCTATAATATAAGAAAAAAAACACAGTTATACTCTGAGACGGGAAATGAGTAATAACTGTGTTTTTTTATTATATCAAATTGTTACGTAAAAAACAACAATTTGTTATTTTTTATTTCTTATTTTATCAGCAAAATCCTTAATTTTACGAAATCTATGATATAGTCCTGATTTACTAATATGAACTCCCGTTTCCAAAGATACAATTTCACTGAGTTCTACCAAAGATGCTTCTGGATATTTTTTCCTATATGTCGCTGCTTCTTTTTCCTTTTCATTTAATAGGACAAAACAATCTTTTTCTTCTAAAAATTTTATATCTCTTAATTGGTTATTCGCAGTTTCAATAGTCTTTTCAACATTAGCTTGTTCACAATTATTTAATCTATTAGTCATATTTTTATGATCACGATATATACGAATATCTTCATAATATAATACGGCATTATAAGCTCCTATAAGTCTTAAAAAGTCACTTATTTTTTCGGCTTCTTTTATGTAAACCATATATCTATTTTCCCTAATTAGAACTTTACTATTTAAATCATACTTATTCAATAAATTAGAAATAAATTCAGCATATTTGTTATTAGTTAAATTAAACTCTAAATGATATCTTGAAGTTTTAGGGTCATTTATACTTCCGCACATGATAAAGACACCTTTGAAATATGCACGCACTAAATCATCATCGGCATATATAAATGTATCCGGTTTTTCCTTTTGGATTCCTAATGTCTTCAAAACACTATTAACATTTTGATTGATTTCTAATATATAATGTAGTTTTTTACTATAATTATAACCTTTTCTAATTGTTATTTTTGAATTAATATTAAATATTTTTTTTATTAAAGTATATATTCTTCTAGCTACGCTACTATTTTCAGTTATTAAAGTTATTTTGTCAGTAATAACAGCATTACTTTGAATTATAGCTGATAATTCTGATATATTTTCCATATTAGTAAATTCTAATTTGCTAAGTTCATCTTTAGTTCTACTAGTAAAAGACATGTTTTCACCTTCTAATCTATTAAATATGACAGAATATTTATCGCAACTCTTAAAGAATTATGACGAATTCTATTTTTTTCTAATTTTACATAATCACCTTCAATTAAATCAACATTTAACTTTTTTAAATTTTCATAATCAATATGAACTAAATCTTTATCCTCTTTACTTTCATATTTTCGAATTATTTCTTCAGAAATAACACCTGTATTTAAAACAACTGCGTCAATTTTTCTTTTTCCTAAATATTTATTTAATAATTTTATATGATGACTTACGGAAAAGTCATCAGTCTCTCCGG
>CALVRP010000071.1 GCA_944358665.1 uncultured Bacilli bacterium | reverse complement strand
AGAAACTATAAACAAATAGATATTGCTAGAAAATTAAATATAGGCCAGACAACTTTAAGTGGTTGGGAAAGAGGTTTTAGAGAGCCTACTTTTGATATGGTTTTAAAAATTTCTGAAATATGTGATTACGAAATAATTATTAAGGATAAAAAATCTGGCGAATATATTACTTTAGATAAAATAAAAAGACAATAATAAAAACCTCGCGTATGATAAACGAGGCTTTATTTCGTATATTATACATTAATACATTGATGCCGCTGTTCCACCAACGATAGCTACAGAAATAAACATTATTATGGCAACAATAATTAATATACAGAAATATGATCTAGCAAAGTTTTTAACGTTAACATTTGAATGTCCTATCGCAAAGATTATTAAAATAATCCACCCAATAAATGGAATCATAAATAATATTTCATAACCAAAATAACCCCACATAGAAATTGGTTTGTATTCACTAGGAATACTTTGAACATCAAAGTTGTTTGCTGGTGCTTGTTTTACTTTATGACCACATTCTAGGCACACATCAGCTCCATCATTTAATTTTTTTCCACAGTTTTCACAATACATAAAATCACTTCCTACTACTTATGTGAAAAGACAACATACTATCGTCAATCTAATTATAACATATTTTTATTCTAAATTTTAATATTAAAAAAGAGCTTTTTAGCTCTTAAAAGGTGTTTATATCTTTATCATAATACTCTTCGGGATTAACAAACGAACCATTAACTTTAAGTTCAAATTCTAAGTGATTACCTAGATCTTTGTTAATATTTGAAGTACCACTTTTACCAATAACTTGTCCTTGGGCTACAGAATCATATTCTTTAACACTAACTTCACTAAGGCTTTGATAAATTGTTGTTACTTTATCAGAATTTTTGATTTCAACTACTGTTCCAAGTAAATTATCTTCTTTAACACTGACAACAGTACCATCAAGAACGCTTACAACATCAAAGTTTTCAACTCCACCATAACATGTACCATTATTTTGTAAATAAGTCTGTTCATAGTTAATTATTGCATTTTCTTGTTCTTCTTCTGTTCCTTTATAATCGTAAAAACCTTGAACAACTTTAACATTACCATCGGTATAAGGTCTTGTAATTATTGAACTAGTACCAACAACGGGAACATCTTCTGATTCATATAACTCTGAAACATAATCATAATCGTCATCCTTTTGCTTAGTATCTTGTAAATTATTATTAGAATAATCTACATAATATAAAGCTCCAAGTAATAGCGCAAATAATCCTGTATAAATGCCATATAGGGCAGGTTTTTTCAACTTAATTTTCTTCATAATTTCACCTCTATTAACATTGTTAACAAATTTGGCAAAATTATACTAAATTTTTTTAATTTCAGTTCCTTGATAATAGTGTTTTAATATTTCTTCATATGTATAGCCTTCTTTTGCCATACCTAAAGCACCATACTGACTCATGCCAACACCATGGCCAAAACCTTTAGTTGTAATAGTTACATTTTGTTCGTTTTGGGTAATTTCAAAATAGTTTGATCTTAAAGAAAGTTTACTAGCAACATCACGACCATTAAATTCTTTACCATTTATTTTTAATGTTTTTATTCGTCCCGTACTAGTTGTTTCTATTACTTCTATTTCAATTTTATCTTGATATTCTAAACCTAATTTTTGATAAAAATCATTTAAAGTAAATGTCGCCGTATCTTCAAATACTGGAGATGCTTCATCCCAAGAACTAGATACGCTTCTTAAATAAGGTACTTTTGATGAAAATACTTCTTCGCTATTTTCAGTCTCACCGGTACTTGTTGAAAAAAATAAAGCCTCAGCTACTTCGCCATTATAAGATAAATATTCACCTTTAGTTTCTAAAACTGCGGTTTTAATTTTATTTATTTTACTGGTATAATCATCTTTCCATTTTTCTTTAAGTTCATCATCAGTTAAATAAACTTGATTATTAACTGTATTAACCACATCATAATCACTATTTTGATTTTGTTTCATCTTAACTAAAACATAACTTCGAGAAGCTACTGCTTGCGCTTTTAAAGCTTCTAATTCAAAATTAGCCGGCATTTCTCCAGCTAACACACCTTTTATATATTTTTCAAAAGGAACTTCTGTTATTTTATTTGTCTCTTCATCTTTAACCCTAACTACAATATTCGTCATATAATGAAATTTTATTTCATCTGTTCTGATAAATAAACTTACTACAATAAACGGTATTAATATTACTAATATAGTAACTAGGATTAATTTTTTCATAGTACATTTCCTTTCTCTAACTACACAATACGTGAATAATTAAAAAAATCATATAAGAAATTTACTACTAAATACGCTAATGCCATACTTACTATTAAATATAATACTCTAGAAGCATAATATTTATTCTTTTTAAATAAATTATTAGTATTTATACTATCTAAAGCCCAAATCGTAATAATTAATACAATTACATATAAAAATGCTTTTAAAAACATTTTTAATCTTGATAATTATTTAGAAGATCAATTCTTCTTTGATGTCTTTCTTCACCTTTAAATTTAGTTTTTAGAAAAACATCAACAATATCTTTGGCTCTAATAAGAGGCATTTTACCACTTATAGCCATTATATTTGCATCATTATCACGGCGGCTTTGTTTCATTTCTTTAACATTATCAACTTTGGCACATCTAATACCCTTAACTTTATTACAAGCCATACTTATGCCAATGCCACTACCACAAATAGCGATACCTTTTTCAACTTCATTATTGTTAATTCCTTTACCAAGAGCAAAAGCCGAAACAGGATAGTCACTAGTCATAGCATTGCCACTACCATAATCTACTATAGTATATCCTTTTTGTTTTAAATATTTTGTCAGTTTTTGACTTAAATTATAACCACGATGATCATATGCTATACCTATTTTTTTAACTGGTACATTCATAGATACAATCGTCTTTTCTTGATAGTCATTTTGAACAATATCTTTTAAAGTTGCTTCTTCTTTAGCATCTTTTATTTCTTCCTTTATTTCTTCATTCATATTATCATTTGTTTCATTTTCAGTAATTTTTTCATTCATTTCTTTTTTTTCTTTATCTTCCATTTTCATCCTCCTTATGGTTATTATAACACCTTT
>CALVRP010000070.1 GCA_944358665.1 uncultured Bacilli bacterium | reverse complement strand
ATGATAAAAATCAGCATTAAAGTTGAGCAAAATAAGGTGATTTCTTCGCTTGGATTAGGACTTCCGATCATAAAACCTCTAAAAATATTTAGCAAACTACCATTAGTAGCAAATTCGAAAATTTCTTCTGAAATACCACTTCTTCCACCAAGTTGAGCTAAAATTATCGGAAGGAAAACTACCATTGTTGCCAAAACACTCAAAAATTCTATACTTAAAAACTGAAAGCCTTTTTTTAACATTGGCTTAATTTGCAGTTTATTATTTTTTTCATGTTCAATGCAAATTAAACGATATATAAAATATAAAACCGCAAATA
Organism: uncultured Bacilli bacterium; assembly: GCA_944358665.1. Taxonomy (GTDB): domain Bacteria; phylum Bacillota_I; class Bacilli_A; order RF39; family UBA660; genus Coprosoma. The sequence continues at coordinate 7,491 of CALVRP010000070.1, read as the reverse complement.
AACAGTTCATATAACCAGTATACCAGTTAAATATAATTGTACAAATAAAAGTTATATAAAGGCCTATCTTTTTACCACTTTCTAAAAACTTATCAATAAAATATAAAATTAATGGCAGCATATATACACCATCAAGCCACATAATGTTAGACATTTGACCAACTACATATTGGGTAAAACAGTACGCAATTGAAAGCATTATAACAGAATAAGGCTTTAAATTTTTAAATAAATTCTTAATAAAAATCGAAAATGTAAGCCCACATAATCCTATCTTAATTGCTGTAATTAAGAAAACAAATGTTAAAATATCTAATTTATCAAAAAATAGTAAAATTAAATTTAAAGGAGAGGCTAGATAGTATCCCCACAAAGATACTAAAGAACCACCTAATGACTTGGCAAATGAATAAGAAATATCTGCGGTTCCATGCAAAACATTATAATAATATGTAAAAAATTGTTCATACTGTAAATTTTCGTCATTGGCAAGATTCGCCAAAAAGCCAAAAGGATATATACCTTTAGCAAATAAAATCAAACAGTATAAAATGATTGGCACAAAAAAAGCCAAAAAATATATTTTATTATTCTTAATCCACTTCATTTTCATTCTCCTATTAGTATTTGTTAAAAATATTTTCTTTGATTTTCTGTTTGATATTATAACATACTCAGTGGTACTTTGACAATGGATGATGGTTAATGAATAAATTTAATTTTATATTCGTTAACTATAAAACTAAATGCAACCTCTAAGAACCAAGAAAGTTGCGTTTAACTGGAAGAAGCCAAAAATCTGCATTTTTCTAAAAAAGTAAGATTAAGGAAAAAAGATGATACTGTTTACAAAGCGGTTAAACTTTATTTAGAAGGAAAAAGATATGAAGGTTTTTATAAATATATCAAAGAACATCTTGATACTCCAATTGTTCAAATAGATACTATTGAAGGCAAAAAAGATAGCACAATTTTGTTGATAAAAACTATAAGTTGTTATATTTTAATGTTGAAAATTCACTGCCCATACGATATAATTATACTTAAGGAGTGATAAAATGGTGAAAATAAAGAATTTTTTTTACCTTAAAACGAAACCAAAAAATTTTAATCATATTTGGTATATTCGTAAGTATTTTTATTTTAAATATGTTAACCCCTTTATTAGCAGATGACTATAGCTATTCTTTTGGCAAAAACGGAGAAAGAGTGACTAATTTATTAGACATTATTACAAATCAAATCAATCATTATTTTACATGGGGGTGGAAGAACAGTTGCTCATACTATAGCTCAGTTTTTCCTAATGTTTCCAAAATGGATATTTAATTTATTTAATTCAGCCGTGTACATTGTATTTATTTACTTAATTTACCTTCATATTAAAGGTGAAAAAGAAGACAAACCATTAATGTTATTATTGATTCACTTTGCTATATGGTTTTTACTACCAGCATTTGGTCAAACGATTTTATGGTTAACTGGAGCTTGTAATTATTTATGGACAATGACAATTATCTTATTATTTCTTTATTTAATTAGAAAAGATACCACTACACCATCTATTATAAAAAATATAGCTATATTAATATTAGGAATAATCGCCGGATGGACTAATGAAAATACTTCTTTTGGATTAATAACAGTTATTATAGGATTTATGATTTTAAAACAACATAAGCACGAAAGGATATCAGGCTATAATAAATGTGCATTAATTGGAAGTATAATTGGCTTTGCAACTTTAATTCTTGCACCAGGAAATTTTATTAGAGAAAATTATTTTCAAAACAATACACCTTTGATAATCGAAATTTCTCAACGAATTATAGATAATACAATTAATTTAATCAACTATTGTCTACCACTATTTATCGGAATATCAATACTATTAAGTATTTATATCTATAAAAAGAAAAAAATTAATTATAAATTTTTTATCTTTTTAATCGCCGCATTTTTTTCAACTTATTCAATGATGCTATCACCAACATTTCCGCCTAGAGCATGGTTTGGGGTTATTACATTCGCCACTATTGCATTTATGATATTACTATATGATATATATGATAATAATAAATTTTTTAAATATTTATTTTACAATTTAATTATAATATCATGTTTATATTTTACTTCCAGTTATTTATTGGCTTTTAATGATATAAATACTTTACAAAACACTTGGAAAAAACGAATAATAGAAATTAAACAAAACAATATAGAAAAGGCAGATCTTGAATTCAATACATATTACACAAACAACTCTCATAATCCAATGTATGGTCTAACAGATTTAAATTCAAATTCAAAAGAATGGCCAAATTCCGATATTGCTAAATATTATGGTATAAATGGTATTAAATCAGCACTATAAGTTATATCTTTTAGTGCTTTTTTAATATAAAAATAAAAAAGAATACTAAAATTGTATTCTTTATAACCATGTATGAAAAATAACTAATATAAAATGACTTTTTATACAATTTAATCAAATATATCATAACCTAAATTTAAATCAACATTACCAGAAATACCATTAACCTTACCATCCGAAGCAAATTGCCAATATTTAATAGGTGTTAAGTTATATATTGGTGTTTGCGATTTTGCATAACTAAATGATGGACTTACAACAGGAAGATATTCTGCTAACCATATTTCATATTTTTTTACTAATTCTGGTGTGTTTAAATGTTGAGTTAGCCAAGTTCTATTAGCATAAACACCACAACTATAGCCATTCGATTCAATAATACTGCAGAAGGTATCAGAAACGTTTGTTAATTTATCTTTGCCAGCATTTACCACTCCACCATCTTCCATGTCAATAAATACTTTAGTTCCCATATTAGGTGAATAATTATTTTCTTTTATTTGATTAATTAGCCTAAGCATATGCCTTGCTTCAGCCTGAGCGCTTGTATCACTATCATCAATTTCGCTTGCATAAGAATACAAATATAGTCCATATGGAATGTTGTATTTTTCACAAGCGGCAACATTTTGTAAAAATTGTTTATCATCTTGATAAGTCCAATCACCACCATAGCCAGCTCTTATGATGACAAAACCAATACCAGAGTTTGCCACGGTAGCCCAATCAATTGAACCCTGATGATATGATACATCAATACCATCATAAATTTTTTGGGTAGTATTTGCAGTTACTTTAAAAGCTTGTGAGTCAGTATTATTATTCTCATAAAGTTGAATATTGGCCCCATTTGCCATACTATCGTTTGCCACATCAACTTTTAAACCATTTACTTTAGATATAATAGTTACATAACCATCACCAGTGTTTTGAAATCCCCATTTTTGAGTGTCTGAACCAGTATATTTTGAAAGTTCAATGTTGACACCATTTTCAATATTAGAATTTGCTGCTGTTAAGGCGGTTTCTGGATTCATAGCACTTGTAATATAATAATAACCATCTTCTGCTTTATGGAAATACCAAATTTGTGCGACAGAATTATTACTACTATAAAGTTGAACATTAGTGCCATTAATTTTTTTACCACCAGCGACATCTAATACTTTGCTTGTATTAAGTTTACTAGAAATTGTATAATATCCCTCTTCGTATATGTGACTTATAATTTCTTTATCATTTAATGCTGTAGAATTAAGTTTAAATTTTTGAGAAACAGTCTCATTACCCGTAAAAGTTTGGATTGGTGTTCCTTCAGCAGAATTTCCATTTGTCACATCTAAATATTTATTACTATGACGAGCAATAAAATAATAATATCCATCGCCCGCATCTTTAATATACCATTTTTGCGCATCAGTATTATTAGATTCATATAACTGAGCTTTGGTTCCGTTAGTAGTATACCCACCTTTAACATCTAAAACAAAATCTTCTTCAATCCCGGATTTTACCGAATAATAGCCATCACCTAAATATTCAATATACCATTTTTGAGAGTTAAGATCTCTATCAGTTTTAAGTTCTGCAGTCATACCATTGATGGCTATATTAGAGTTTATTGTAACTACTTTTTGTTCGTCTAAAGCACTATTTATTGTATAATAACCATCAGTAATTGTAGATGTCTCGATTTTAGTAAAACTAAATTTTTGTGCATCAGTGGCATTACCATGATAAATTTGTAAAGTATTATTTTCTTTAATATTACCGTCTTTAATATCTAAATACATTTTGTCTAAAGCAGAAATTATATAATAGTATCCATTTTCTTCCTTTATAATCCACTTTTGGGAATCAGTATTATTCGATTTATATAATTGAACTTTAGTACCATTAACTTTTTTACCGCCAGATACATCCAAAACTAAATTTTCATTAGCATAAGAAATAATACTATAATACCCATTGCCTAAATATTTAATTCGCCATAACTGTGACCATTCTTCATTTTTGTTATTTAACGCAATACTGGTACCATTTTCAAGTTCACCTTTAGCATTTACTAATAGTTCAGGATTAACTAAGCTATTAATATTATATACGCCATCTTCAAGTGATTGTGTTCCTTCAACTTCTTCAACAAACTTAAATTTTTGAGAAGCAGTTTCATTACCTTTATACATTTGAATATTCGTTTTATCAGCAGTCTTACCGCCTTTAACATCAACATACAAGTCATTACGTTTCGAAATAATATAATAATAACCATTACCAGCATCTTTGATATACCACTTTTGAGCATCAGTATTATTAGATGAGTATATTTGAACATTGGTACCACTTGTTTTCCCACCACCGGCAACATCAAGTGATTTACTGTTATCAAGCATGGTTGTAATTTCATAATAACCATCTTCAATAGGTTTTACATACCATTTTTGAGAAACGGTTCCATTAGACGAATATAGTTGAACATTAGTTTGGTCTACTGTATTTCCATTATAAACATCAATTACTTTATTATTATCTAAAGCACTTTTAATAGTATAAACTCCTTCTTTTATTGTGGCCGCACTTACATTAGTCCCAAACATAAAAAAAGCCGATATAAAAAGCAAACAATAAAAAACTTTACGCATAAATTACCTCCTACTATATTAAAACCATTATAACAAAGAATTAAATCTTGTGCAACAAAAAATAATAATAGTAGCTGATTTCAATCAATGCTGTCAAATATAGTAAAGTTTACTGTTACTTCCCCTTATAATATAGTGTTTATGCCCATAATCAGGTATAATTATTATAGGTGAAAAATATGAATGAAAATAAATATAATGAAGAAAAAAAGACAAATATAACAAGAGCGGAAAAAAGAAAGCTCATGGAAGAAGAAGAAAAAATGAATAAACTACGTGAAGAAGAACTAGAAAGGAAACGGCAAGAACTAAAAGATACCCTTTTTAACGATACACCTAAAAAGAAAAACGTTTATAAACGTGAAGTTCCAACTGCTAAAATAGAAAAAATAGAAGATAAACAAAAAAAAGACGTTGTGACCAGAATTATTCTTTCTATGACTGTTCTTTTTGCCTTAACTTTTCTATTTTATATGATAATAGATTCGGTAACTAAAGTTGATCAATTATATCAAATCATTAATGCTTCTTTAATTTTCTTAATTGTTATATGTTTTGTAGTCTTTTATAAAAGCAGAAAAAATATTGTTCAAATTATTGCTAGTTTTTTGATTGTTGTTCTCATGGGCTTTAATGGAGCGGTTATGTCTAATATTTTGGCCTTGCCAAAACAAGAGACTGTTCCAGATTTCTCTGGCATGACCTTAACACAAGCTATTAACTGGGCTGACGCCAACCATATTGAATATGATCAAACATTTGAACACTCTGATAACGTCGATAAATACGATATTATTTCACAAGATATTGACGCCAATACTTTACTTAAAGAAGTAGATAAAATCAATTTTGAAGTTTCTAACGGCCCTGATTATAACAAAGAAGTTATAATTAGCGATATGACCGATTGGAACATTGATGAAGCTGTTGAAGTAATTGATGAAAACTTATTGAATGCGGTAACAGTTAATTTTGAAGAAAATTTAGATGCCGACCGTGATACAATTATTTATCAGTCTAAATCAGGCAACATGAAAAGAAATGATGATCTTACCTTTACTGTTTCTTTAGGCAATAAAGAAAACTTAACATCTATAAAATTAAAAAATTTAAAAAATACAGATTTATTTCATGCAACTTTGTATTTGAATAGAAATGCTATTAGTTATGAACTTAAATATGAGTTTTCTAATAAAGTTGCTAAAGGTGACGTAATTAAAACTTCTGAAAAAACTGGAACCGAGCTAAATCCTGGTGATAAAATAACAGTTACTATTTCTAAAGGCAAAGAAATAAAGGTTCCAGAACTTGAAAACATGAGTTTATCAGAGGTTACTAAATGGATGGTTTTAAATAATTTAAACATTAATTATTCCGATGCTTATGATGATAATATTAAAAGTGGTCATGTAATATCTGCTAATTATAAGAAAGGCGATATTATTGAAGAAGAGACAACAGTTGATATTGTTGTTTCAAAAGGTAAATTAAAAATGAAGAAATTTAGTAGTTTAGCAGCTTTCAAAACATGGGCGGAAAAATATGGAATTAAATATGAAGAAAAAGAAGATTTTGATGATGATGTACAGCAAGGCGATATTATAAAATTCTCTGTAGACTATGGTAAAAAAATTAAAACCGACGAAACATTAATAGTCTATGTATCTAAAGGTAAAGCTATTGAAGTGCCAGACTTTAATGGAAAAACAGAGTCGCAAATCAAAAAACAATGTAATTCACTAGGTCTTAACTGTACATTTACCACTGAATACTCTACCGGTGTTGATGATGGCAAATTAATTAGTCAAAGCGTTAAAGCTGGTGAAAAAGTTGCTAAAGGTGATACAATTAACTTTGTAATTGCAACTAATAATCGTAATGAGGTGACAAGTAACTCAAATAAATCTAGTAGTTCAAATAGTTCAAGTAGTAATTCTTCTAAAGGATCATCTTCTGGTTCTAGCTCCTCTAGTTCTAGTAGCTCAAGTGGAAGTTCGTCAAATAACGGTTCTTCTAGTAGTTCAGGTGGTTCTACTACTACATGTAATTATTATACATTTAATTTAGGCGCGGGTAACACTGGCGCGCAAACAAAACAAATTATTCAAGGTAGCAACCCAAATTTAAAATTTAGTTGGAATCCAGTTAGTGCATGTTCTAACGGAAATAAAGAACCGGGAACGGTTTGCTCTTCATCAGTAAGTGATGGCTCTAGTGTATCAAGTTGTACAACTATTACTATTACTTATGTAAATTAAAAATTGGTTATTATTAACCATTTTTTTTATACTCTATTTTAGTGTATAAAAAATAAGAAGAATTATCTATTCTCCTTATTTTACAGTCATTTCTATTCTATTACCGCGATTGTAGTTAATACTAAACGTGTATTCTTTACCATCAATTGTAGCTTTGACACCATCTAAACTTCTATTTAATTTTTCAGTAAATTCATAAATATCAGTAATATTAGAT
>CALVRP010000069.1 GCA_944358665.1 uncultured Bacilli bacterium | reverse complement strand
GATATTTCGTAAATATTTCTTCTATTTTTTTAGGCATCCCATAACCATAAGCTTCTAGCTCTTTATAAACCATGCGAATACCACCAAAAGGATTAATGATTCTTTTTAATGGTTTATCCGTTTGCAGACCAACAATAACATTATCCTCCACAGAAATATACCCTGGTTTAAAATTATTCACCCCAGAAACATTTTCTAGATCAACATCTAGTACGCCTTTTTTCATTTCTTCTTTATGTAACTCTTCATAATTATCTAGTAACGACTTTGTTTTTTTACTTATTCCTTTTAAAAAATTTTCATCACCAGTATATTCTGTATAATTATTTAAAATAAAATCTTTAACATCTATTTCATTTTTCCATTTTTCACCTTTAAAACTTCTCCAAGCTTCCATAACATACCTCCTATTTTTCATTATAACACTAAATAAAAAATAAATGGAATATTGGTTAGGTGAAATATTTTTATGTGTAAAAGAGTGTAAATGGTTTGACTTTAATTCTATATTTAAATTATTAAAACAAAACCAAATTTATAATACAATCCATCTTTAGTAAGATTCTCCATAAACTCTTATTTTTCGCAAAAATGTAAACTATAATTTATTTAAAATATCTTTTATATAACATTTATCCATTTTACTTATCGCAAAACATTTTTTACCTAAATCCTTTAATGACGCACCAACATGATAAAGAATTTTATTATCGATAATAATAAACCGATCATGAAAGTTTTTAATAATTTCAATACTAGTATTTGAATACTGAAGATTAAATTTATCGATATCTAATTTTGTTTTTATATCTTTAACATATAGTTTTACTTTTATACTATCATTTTTATATGTTAAAACATCTAATATTGTTTTATCCAAATAATTATCAATAATTATTATTTTAGTTTTAGCTTCTCTAATTATATTTATTAGTAAACTATAAGCGTCATATACTTGCCCATCAAAAAATAGTTGTTCTTTAAATTCTTTCTTTCCTAGTTCTGTAAATATTAATTCAAATTTTTCTTCATTTTCACTTTGTTTTTCATTTAACAGCTGTAGATTGTTTTCCATAGAAATTACTCTTGTAAACATATTTCTATTATTATAAATAAATCTGCGCATTTCTACGAAGGCCCGCATTATTTTAATACTTATTTCTGTAGCTACTGATGTTTTAATTATTGTAGCAAGCATCGCCACACCCTGTTCAGTAAAAACTCGAGGCAAATATCTTCTACCACCATAATTTTTAGTTGTACTTGAGGTCAAAAATTTTGACCTCAAGTTTTTATATTCTTCATCAGTAAGTTTCCAAGAAAATCTTTCAGGAAATTTATTAACATTATTTTTTACTGCTTGATTTACTTCTTTCGTTCCATTTTTACATTCATAAAGTTTTGCTAGATCACTATCCAGCATTACCTGCCGTCCTCTTATCACATATATCATATCTTTTATATTTAATTTTTCTTTTATTTCATTCATTATCTCACCTCATCCTAAAAACTCTTCTATATATATTATTTGAGATAAAAATGAAAAAACCTTTTTATTTTTAGAAAAATTTATTAAAGTACAAGTAACATTCTCCATAGACCCTTATTTTTTGCGAAAGTGTAAAACATTTGTAAATAAATGTATTAAAAAAGAAAAGCCTTAGCTTTTCCTAATATTTAGAAAGTTCATTAATAAAAGTACTTTCATCCCAAACTGTAATTTCTAAATTTCTTGCTTTTGTAAGTTTACTACCAGCCTCGGATCCGGCAATAACAACATCTGTTTTTTTACTAACACTACCAGTACAGATTCCACCTAAAGCTTCTATCTTTTCTTTTGCTTCATCTCTAGTAAAATTATCTAAAGTCCCCGTTAAAACAAAAGTCTTTCCAGTAAAAAATGTTTCTTGCTCATTTACTTCTTTTAGATAAGTCATATTAACCATATGATTTTTTAGTTTATTTATTAAAGCAATATTATTTTCATCTTCAAAATAATTAACAACACTTTTAGCAATTATATCACCAATATCTTTAATATTACTAATTTCTTCAAAACTAGCATTCATTAAATTATCAATATTTTTAAAATTTCTGGCTAAAATATCAGCGGTTTTTTCACCTACATGTCTAATAGAAATGCCAAAAAGTAATCTTTCTAGTGAATTATTTTTACTTTTTTCAATTTCTTCCAACAAATTATCAATACTTTTTTCACCAAAGCCTTCAAGTTCCATTAATTCTTTTTTATGATTCTTTAAATTATAAAAATCATCATAATCTTTTAAATAACCCAAATTATAAAAGTCTTCAATAATTCGGTCCCCAAAGCCAATAATATTCATGGCCTTACGAGAAGTAAAGTGAATTAGTTTTTCTTGTTTTTTGGCATCACAATATGGATTTAAACAATAGTAAGCCGCTTCTTTATCATTTCTAGTTAAAGGCTCATGACAAATAGGACAAGTATCAGTCATTTTAAATTTTTTTTCGGTACCATCTCTTCGCTCTTCAATAACTTTAACAACTTCAGGAATAACATCTCCAGCTTTTTTTATTGAAACAACATCACCTACTCTAATATCTTTACTAACAACATAATCTTCATTATGAAGCGTCGCTCTAGAAATAACTGAACCCATAACTCTAACCGGTTCTAGGTTGGCACTTGGGGTTACTTGTCCAGTTCTACCAACAGTAAAGATAATATCTTTTACTTTTGTTAAAACTTCTTCCGCCGGAAATTTATAAGCTGTCGCCCATTTAGGACTTCTAGCAGTAAAGCCTAATCTTTGCTGATCATTTAAATCATTTACCTTTATAACAATACCATCAATTTCATACGGAAGTTCTGGACGATGCTTAGTCCAATAATTTATGTATTCTAATAATTCATCTAAATTATTTACCTTTTTATTATTAGGATTAGTTGTAAATCCTAGTTCTTTCATAAATCTTAAGGCATCCTCATGAGTATAAATATTATAGTCTTCTGGATCTGGCAAATGATAAATAAAACAATCTAAATTTCTATTAGCCGCAACTTTTGAATCTAACTGTCTAACACTACCAGCAGCAGCATTACGAGGATTCGCAAAATTTTCTCCACTAGCATTTAATTTATTAAATGCCTCTTTACTCATATAAATTTCTCCGCGAACTTCAATATCAATATTTTTATTGATGGTTAAAATAATACTTTTAATGGTTTTGGCATTATGAGTAATATCT
>CALVRP010000068.1 GCA_944358665.1 uncultured Bacilli bacterium | reverse complement strand
CATTGGAATTTCATGAGTTACTTTTTTAAAGGAATCTATTACTTCACCACCAACTCTAACTGTTGGCGAATCTTCTCGTTTTAAGTTAGGATTTTCTTCTTCAAGACGCTGAAGTTCCTGCATATACCTATCATATTCTTGATCGGTTATAGTAGGATTATCTAAAGTATAATACTCATAATTAGCTTTATTTATTATTTTAATTAGTTCATCTATTCGCTTTTCTACCATAATTTTTCACCTATTTTATTATAACCTTTCTTGTTGTAAATATCAACAAAAATATGGTCTTAGCTTGCTTAATAATTGGACAAATAAAAAAGTATGACTTCTATCATACAATTAATCTCTATGAAGTGAATTATAAGTAAATGTAAAAATTATAAGTCCCAAAACAACTAACCCTGCCCATAAAAAGGGATTATCATGATTAGCCATTATCCAACTTCTAAATGGTTCAATCCACTCATTTATTGTATCAATTATACTTAAAATCATCTTACTCCACCTTTCTTATACTCTTATGACCTTTCATTATCTTTATAATACCATATTTATGGCTAAATGCAATAGTTAAAACTGTGCCTATGCCAACAATAAGACCTTCACCATATTTATCATGAACAACTTTATCGCCCAAATTATAAGTAGCATTTTTATCAATCATTTCTTCTTTATCAATATGAACTTCTTCTTTTTCATCACTATCTAAATATTTTTTATCGATTTCACTGATAAACCTACTAGGTGGGTTTTGTCCAGTTTTACCATAAAGCATTCTTCTTTTAGCATTTACTAACGTTAAAGCTTTTTTGGCTCTTGTAACGGCGACATAACAAAGTCTCCGTTCTTCTTCTAAGTCTTCACTACTAGCTATACTATTAAAGTGCGGAAACAATCCTTCTTCAAGACCTATGATAAAGACATAACTAAACTCTAAGCCCTTGGCCGCATGAACAGTCATTAATGTAATAACATCATTGTTATTTTTATGTTCTTCAACATCGGAAACTAAAGAAATTTCTAGCAAAAATTCTTCTAAGGAAATAATCCCATTATTTTCTTCAAAATTTTTGGTAATTGATTTAAATTCTTCTAAGTTTTCTAGGCGAACTTCCGCTTCTATAGTTTTTTCTTTTTCAAGTTCTTTTTTCATGCCGGTTTTATCTAAGACTAAATCAACAATTTCTGTTAAAGATAAATCTTCACTTTGTCTTTTAATATCTTCTATTAATAATTTAAATCCAAGTTCCTTACCACTATCAATAGCTTCATACATAGACGTTCCTTTATCAGCGGCTTTTAAAGCAATGTTTTCAATCGTTTTTGGACCAATTTGTCTTTTCGGAACATTTATTACCCGCATTAAACTAACATCATCGTTACTATTATAAATTAGTTTTAAATAACTAATTAAATCTTTTATTTCTTTACGATTATAAAAGTAAAAACTACCAACTACTTTATAAGGAATATTTTCGGCAAGTAATTCTTCTTCCATATTTCTTGACTGAGCATTAGTCCGATATAATATGGCAATTTCACTTTTAGGAGTACCAATTTCTAATAGTTTTTTGATTTCTCCACCAACATAATGCGCCTCATCTTTTTCATCATAAGCCCGGTGATATTTTATCTTAAGACCATTTTCATTTTTGGTCCAAAGAATTTTTTCTTTTCTTTTTTTATTGTTTTTAATAATATCATTGGCAACATTTAAAATATTGGCCGTTGATCTGTAATTCTCTTCTAGTTTTACAACTTCGGCATTAGGATAATCTTTTTCAAAGTTTAAAATATTACGGTAATTTGCCCCTCTAAATCCATATATTGATTGATCAATGTCACCAACAACACAAATGTTTTGATATTTACTACTAAGCATTTTTATTAAAATATACTGTGCTTCATTTGTATCTTGATATTCATCGACCAAAATATATTTAAATCTTTCTTGATAAGAGTCAAGAACGTCCGGATTTTCTCTAAATAATTTTATTGGCAAAATTAATAAATCATCAAAATCTACTGAGTTATTGGTTTTTGTTTTTCGTTCATATCTTGAAAATATTTCTGTAACTATTTTTTCATATTCATTATTTGCAAATCTAGAATAACTATGACTATCTAAAAGTTCGTTTTTCGCGCTACTTATTTTATTTCTAATACTTCTAGGATTATAAATTTTTGGATCTAAATTCATATCTTTAATTATTTTTTTTATAATAGTTAAAGAATCATCACTATCTAAAATCGTTATTTTTTTATCAAAACCTAAAAGAGAATAATGCTGTCTTAAAATTAATAAACCTAATGAGTGAAATGTTGAAATTTGTATTTGATAGGCAACTGGACCAAGCATTTTAAAAATACGTTCTTTCATTTCTTTAGCGGCTTTATTAGTAAAAGTTATGGCCAGCACATTATACGGATCGATTTCTTTTTCATTAATAAGATAAGCAACTTTAGTTGTAAGAACTCTTGTTTTTCCACTTCCAGCGCCCGCTAAAACTAAAATTGGCCCGTCTGTTTTTTCAACAGCTTCTTTTTGTTTATCATTAAGTGTGCTTAAATCCATAGTATCACCTTATATAATCATAACATATTTTATCTTTTTTAGCTATAATGTTAGACAACTTAATTATAAATTGACACATAAAAACCGTGATAACTATTCGCGGTTTATTTTTTATTCTTTTCAAAAATTATTTTTATATTATTTTCTTTGCATACTTCCATCAGCCATTTAAAGGTATAATTTCTTTTGCCTTGTTCATAATTTTGAATCGTCCCTTTTGAAACTTTACTTTTACTGGCGAACTCATCCTGCGTAAGTTCAGTCCATTCTCTAATTATTTTTAATATTTCTTTTGAATTATAATCTGATGCTTGTATCTTCATTTTCTCACCTATTTAAACTATATATTTACTATTGACAGTATAACTTAAAATATATTACAATATTCATAAGTAGGTCATAACGACCGATATGGTTCTAGTTAAAAATAAATAATTAATGTATTGTGAGGTGTATATAAATGCGAAAAATTTATAGAAAGAGACGGAAAAATCAAAGGAAAATTATTGTAATAATAAGTGTTTGTTTATTATTTATTATGACTGCTGGTTATGCCGCTTTTAGTACTAATTTAAATATTACAGCTAAAGGCAATATTCTTGTTAAACCGATTACAGTTGATGATTTAAAAACAGAAGTGACTAGTAGTAGTGACGGATTATATTTAGATACTGTTAATTCAAATATTCATGAAAATGAAGAAAGATACATATACCGTGGAGATAATCCAAATAACTATATATGGTTTAATAACGAAACGTGGAGAATAGTAGCAATTGAAAACGATAATAAACTTAAAATTGTTAAAGATATTCCTGAAGATAATCAAGCTTTTGATAAAAGAAACAACAATGATTATAGTACTTCTAGTTTAAAAGATTATTTAAATGGTGAATACTATAATAGTTTAAATGAAGACGATAAAAAATGGATTGCTACTGATAGTACATTTTATATTGGTAGTATAGAAAACCCTTTAACTGATAGAAGCAAAGAAGAAGTACAACGTTATGAAGAAAGTAAAACTTGGGCTGGCAATATTGCTCTTTTAAATTTTTCAGATTATCTAAAAACATCAACTAATAGTCAGTGTCTTACATTCTTAAATGCTAGACCTGTTAGTAACCAACTAGATGCCCCCTGTGGTCATAATAATTATTTACAAAATAGATCATTAAAAATCGGCGTGTGGTTATTAAACGGTCATAGTGATTCAGCAGTTTATATAATGTGGTATTCACCAGATTCTAATGCCTTTTCTGTCAGTTATATAGGAGCTAGTACAACACTACATTCCAACGGCCAACCTATATATACTAAACCTGTATTATTTTTAAAGTCCGATATTACATTAACCGGTGAAGGAACAGAAGAAAATCCTTACAAAATTTTAAATTAGTTTATGGCAAATCAGTTATTGG
>CALVRP010000067.1 GCA_944358665.1 uncultured Bacilli bacterium | reverse complement strand
CTTATATTGTTGTTATTATTGGTGAACTTGCAGATTTAATGCTAGTAGCAGCAAAAGAAGTTGAAGATTCAATTATGCGTATCACACAAATGGCTAGAGCCGCTGGAATTCATTTAATTGTCGCAACGCAAAGGCCTAGTACTGATGTTATTACGGGTGTTGTTAAAGCTAATATTCCATCACGTATATCGTTTGCTGTATCAAGTAGCATTGATTCTAGAACGATATTAGATATGTCTGGGGCTGAAAAGTTACTTGGTAAAGGTGATATGTTATTTAAACCACAAGGTGAAAATATTCCAATGAGAGTTCAAGGAAATTTCATAAGTGATGATGAAATAAAAGCGGTAGTCGATTATACGATAAGCCAGCAAAAGGCAAAATATGACCAAAGTTTAGCTGTTAGCGATGAAGATAAAGGGGCAACCACAATGGTTAAAGATGAGTATGAAGAACCACTTTATAATGAAATTGTCGATTTTGTTATAGAACAAGGTAAGGCTAGTGCCTCATTATTACAAAGAAGATTTAGACTTGGTTATAATAGGGCTGCTCGCTGTATGGACTTATTAGAAGAAAGAGGTATTGTTGGACCACAAAGAGGTTCAAAGCCAAGAGAGGTTTTAGTTAAACCGGAAAAAGAAGAATAAGGAGGAATGATATGAGTTCTTTACATTTAAATACTAGAAGTTATGATAAAAGAAACCGAATAATTAATTTTATATTATTTTTGATTATAATTCTATTGTTTGCTTTTGCTTTTTATGAGGTTTTCCAAATGAAAAATGAAAATGAAAATTATGAAAAAGAAATTCAAACTTTAGAAAAAGAAAATGATGAATTAAATAAGGAAAATAGAAATTTAAAACAACAAAATGAAAATCAATCAGCAACTATGTCCGGTAGTTATGCTGGCAGTATGGAAAATAGTACTAAATCTTTTGAACTATTATTAACTAACAATGGTGGTGTTGTTTTAAGTACGTCAGAAAATGGTACTAACGAGTGTTTTTATGGCGGTTATACGCTTGAAGATAATAAAATAAATATATCCTTAATTACTGGCAAAAATGCTTATAATGGTGAAGTAACACCTAATAATAACATTGAACTTACTATTAATGAAGATAAGACTATAACTTATAAAGAAACTGATACTAATACGGAAATTGTTTTAGAAGCTACAGCTTTAGAGAATTTTCAAAATATTGGAAAAATATTTAAGATAACTACTAATTAAAATAATTCATAAAATTCAAATTTCTAAGGTTTTATTTTTAATATTTAATAAAGAAATTAAAAATAAGTTTTTCCTTATTTTATATACATTTTTTAACACTTTTGTTTGCTTTTGCAAACTTTTTTTGATAAAATGAAATATGGTGATAGTATGGCAAAATACGATGAAAATTCAATAAAAATATTAGAAGGCCTAGAAGCCGTTAGAAAAAGACCTGGTATGTATATTGGCTCAACTGATAAAAGAGGTCTTCATCATTTAGTATGGGAAATTGTCGATAATAGTATTGATGAAGTCATAAATGGCTTTGGTAATAAAATAAGAGTTATTATTCATAAAGATGGTAGTGTGTCAGTCGAAGATTTTGGTAGAGGTGTTCCTGTAGGAATGCATTCTAGTGGTAAAAGTACTCCAGAAGTTATTTATACGGTCTTGCATGCTGGTGGTAAATTTGAAACTTCTGGTTATAAAGTATCAGGTGGACTTCACGGTGTAGGTGGTAGTGTTGTTAATGCTTTATCAAAATGGATGGAAGTAACTATTAAAAGAGATGGTTTTGAATATTTTATTCGTTTTGAAAATGGCGGACATACCGTAGTACCACTTAAGAAAATTGGCAAAACAAATAGAACGGGGACAAAAGTTCATTTTATGCCGGATGATACAGTTTTTAGTACTACAGATTTCTCATTTACTAATATTTGTGAGAGAATGCAAGAAAGTGCTTTTTTACTTAAAAATTTAACAGTAGAAGTAATTGATGAAGCGGATGGTAAAGAAGAAATATATCATTATGAAAATGGTTTAAATAGCTTTGTTAGTTATTTAGATGATGATAAAAAGTGTCTTCATAAGCCTGTAGATTTTTCGGGAATGAAAGATGGGATTAATGTTGAAGTGGCTTTTCAATATACCGAAACTTATTCTGATAATATAATTTCTTTTGTTAATAATGTTAAAACAAGTGATGGGGGAACTCATGAGGTTGGCTTTAAAACAGCGGTAACTAGAGTTTTTAATGATTACGCAAGAAGTAATGGCTTTTTAAAAGCTAAAGATAAGAATTTAGAAGGCCCAGATACCAGAGAAGGATTAACCGCGATTGTTAGTTTGCAGATTCCAGAGAAACTTTTACAATTTGAAGGACAAACTAAAGGAAAACTTGGAACCCCTGAAGCAAGAAGTATTACCGATAGTATTACGACAGAAAAACTACAATTTTTCTTAGAAGAAAATAAAGAAATTGCTACTAATATTGTTAATAAAATGATTAAATCTAAACAAGTGAGAGAGGCAGCTCGTAAGGCTCGTGATGAAGCTCGTAATGGTAAGGGAAAAGGTAAAAAAGAAAGAAGTTTGTCTGATAAATTAACCCCAGCGCAAAGTAAAAACCCTAAAATTAATGAATTATTCTTAGTCGAAGGTGATTCAGCCGGTGGATCGGCTAAACAAGGAAGAAATAGAAAATTTCAAGCCATCCTTCCTTTAAGGGGAAAAGTTTTAAATACGGAAAAAGCTAAACTTGAAGATATTTTAAAGAATGAAGAGATTAATACAATGATTCATACAATTGGTGCCGGTGTTGGCAGTGACTTTAAAGTAGAAGACTCTAATTATGATAAAGTTATTATTATGACTGATGCCGATGATGATGGGGCTCATATTCAAATACTATTACTTACTTTCTTCTATCGCTATATGCGTCCGCTTATTGAGCATGGACATTTATATATTGCGATGCCACCACTTTATGCTTTAAAAAATGGTAATAAAATATATGGTTATGCTTGGACCGACGAAGAAGCTGATGAAATAAGAAAAACAACTAAAGTGAAATTAGATAAACAAAGATATAAAGGTCTTGGAGAAATGAATGCGGAGCAGCTTTGGGAAACAACAATGGACCCAGAAACAAGAAATTTAATTAAAGTTAATTTAACTGATGCTTCATTAGCGGAAAAACGGGTAAGTGTTTTAATGGGGGATAAAGTTGAACCTCGTAAAGCTTGGATTGAAGAAAATGTTAAATTCACATTAGAAGATAATTATGAGATGTAAGGTGATATAATGAATGAAATAACAAAGAGAATACATGATTATGCCCTAGAAGATATTATGGGTGATAGTTTTGCCCAGTATGCCAAAACCATTATTCAGGACCGGGCACTACCCGATGTTCGTGATGGCTTAAAACCAGTTCAAAGACGTATTTTATATGCCATGTATAAAGATGGTAATACTTACGATAAACCAACAAGAAAATCAGCGAAAGCCGTTGGTAATATTCTAGGTCTTTATCACCCGCATGGAGATTCTTCAGTTTATGATGCGTTAGTCAGAATGAGCCAGTGGTGGAAAAATAATGAATGTTTTGTGGAAATGCAAGGAAATAATGGTTCTATGGATGGTGATGGAGCGGCAGCGATGCGTTATACGGAAGCGCGTCTTACGAAAATAGCTGGGGAAATGCTTACTGATATAAATAAAGATACCGTTTTAATGAGTCTTAACTATGATGATACTTTATTAGAACCAACAGTTCTTCCAGCTAAATTTCCGAATCTTTTAGTAAATGGTAGTACTGGTATTAGTGCGGGTTATGCAACAAATATTCCGCCTCATAATTTAGGCGAAGTAATTGATGCGACTATCAAAAGAATTGAAAGCCCAAACTGCCGTTTAGATACTATTATGGATATTATAAAAGGGCCGGATTTTCCAACTGGTGGTGTGGCTGAAGGCATTGACGGTATTAGAAAAGCATTTGAAACTGGAAGAGGAAAAGTTAGTGTTAAGGCCCGTTTTACGGTAGAAGGACCTAAAAATAAAAGACAAATTATTATTACGGAAATACCTTATGAAGTCAATAAAATGGCTTTAATTAAAAAAATTGATGATATTCGTATTGATAAGAAAATCGATGGTATTAGTGAAGTTCGTGATGAAACTGATAGAGAAGGCGTTAGAATTGCGATCGACCTAAAAAAAGGTGCCAATGAAGAGTTAATTATTAATTATTTACTAAAAAACACTGATATGATGGTTTCTTATAATTATAATATGGTGGCCATTGTTAATCACCGGCCAATGACTTTAGGAATTTTAGAGGTTTTAGATGCTTATATAGCTCATCAAAAAGAAGTTATTACGAGAAGAACCGAATTTGATTTAAAACATGCCCAGGCGAGAATGCATATTGTTGAAGGTCTTATTAAAGCTTTAGATATTTTAGATGAGGTTATTAAAACGATTAGGGCTAGTAAAAATAAAGCTAACGCTATCCAAAATTTACAAACTGAATATGGATTTTCTAAGTTACAAGCCGAAGCTATTGTTAATTTACAATTATATCGTTTAACAAATACTGATATTAATACTTTAATGGAAGAAATGGAAGAACTAAAAAATAAAATTAATGTTTTAAAACAAATTTTAAGTAATGAAGAAGCTTTAAAACATGTTATGAAGACGGAACTTAAATTAGTTAAAAAAGAGTATGCCACACCACGTAAGACAACGATTAATGAAACGGTTACGGAAATTAAAATTGATACCACTGATTTAATTGCTAAAGAAGATTGTATGGTTGTCGTTACTAATGAAGGTTATGTTAAAAGAGTATCTACGAGAAGTTTTGCGGCTAGTGATGATGATACTGGTCTTAAAGAAAATGATTATGTTTTAAATATTTATGAAGCTAACACGATGGATACGTTAATATTATTTACTAATTTAGGTAATTTCCTTTATATACCTGTTTATGAACTTCCGGATATGAAATGGAAAGATATGGGTAAACATGTTAGTAATGTTATTAAAATAAGTAGTGAAGAAGAAATTATTAGTAGTTATTTAGCTAAAGAATTTAACAATATAGAATTTTTATCATTTACGAAAAATGGTATGGTTAAAAAAAGTGTTTTATCGGATTTTAAGGTTCAAAGATATTCTAAACCGATTAATTTAATGAAATTAAAAAATGATGATAAAGTTATTGATACCGTTATTTGTGATAAAGAAATATTTATTACAACTAAAAAAGGTTATGGACTTAGATATTTAAGCACAGAAGTTCCACTTACTGGTCTTAAAGGTAGTGGTGTTAAAGCAATTAATTTAAAAGATGATGAGGTTGTAAGTGCCTCTAGTTATGACGAAGGCGATTATGTTTTAGTGATTACTGATAAAAATACTGGTAAACGGATAAAATTAGAAGAGTTTGAAATAACTTCAAGGGCGAGAAAAGGTGTTTTATTAGTTCGTGATGTTAAAACAAATCCATACAGTATCTTAAAAAGTTTTGTTATTAAAGGCAAAAATACGATGGGAATAATCACTGATAAAATTAATTATCTAAAATCGACTGACTTTAAAGTTTGTGACAGGTATCAAACTGGGAGTAATTTAGTCAAAGGTAATATTAAAGATGCTTTTACTTATAAAAAAGATGCTGAAGAAGAAAAAGAAGAGCCAATTTCTTTAGATAAAATTGATGAACAAATGATGACTATTGATGATTTCTTAGGAGATATAAAATAAACCGAATTTATCGGTTTTTTTGTTTTTTTCTTGCTATTATGATTGATAAACTTATTTTTAAAGGCATATACTACCAAATATAAGAAAGTTGTGATATAATGGGAAAGGTGATAAATGTGCAAATTCTTGAAAAATTGAAAATAAAACCAAATAATATTAATCTTTATGAAACGGCATTTACACATACATCTTATGCAAATGAACATAATACGGAAAGTTATGAAAGGTTAGAATTTTTGGGAGATGCGGTTTTAGAATTATTAATGAGTGATTATTTGTTTAATAATAAAAAAATAAGTGAAGGGGAAATGACGAAATTAAGAGCTCATTACGTTTGTGAAACAGCTCTCTATGAATATTCTAAAAGGCTTGAACTTGGTAAAAATTTACGTCTTGGTAAAGGTGAGATGGAAAGTGGCGGTATGACGAGAAAAGCCACTAACTCTGATATATTTGAATCATTTCTAGGGGCTTTATATTTGGATCAAGGTATAGAGGAAGCACGAAGATTTTTTAAGGAATTAGTTGTGCCAATTATTGAAAGTAAGGAAGTTGATTTCTTTGATGATTATAAATCAGCTTTGCAGGAATATGTGCAAACAGATAAAAGAAGTCTTGAATATAAACTAGTAGATGAAACAGGACCTGCACATAATAAAACATTTTCCGTGGTGGTAATGATTGATAATATTATTTATGGCAAAGGATGTGCACATAGTAAAAAAGAAGCTGAACAAATGGCAGCTAAAAATGCTTTAGAAAAAGCACAGAAAGGGTGAGAGAATGGGAAGAGCATATGAGGTAAGAAAAGCTAGTATTCAAAAAACAGGAGCCGCTAAGGCAAAACTTTATTCAATGTATGCCAGAGAAATATATCAAGCAGCTAAAACTGGTGGTGTAGAACAAGAAAGCAATGCAGCCTTAAAAAGACTTGTTGAAAGGGCTAAAAAGGAACAAGTTCCAAATGATATTATTAATAGAGCAATTGATAAAGTAAACAGTGGAGTTGATGAAACTTATACTGCCACTAATTATGAGTTGTTTGGTCCGGCTGGTTCTACTTTAATTGTTGCTTGTTTAACAGATAATGTTAACCGTAGTGTTAGTAGTGTGAGGGCTGCTGTTAATAAATGTCATGTTAAATTGGGTTCGCAAGGTAGTGTTAGCTACATGTATGATCATTTATGTGTCGTTAGTTTTAAAGGGCTTAATGAAGAAGAAACTATGGAAACACTTCTAGAAAATGATGCTGATTTTATTGATATTGAAATAGATGAAGGTGAAACTGTGGTTTATGGTCATCCAAATGATTTATTTAACATTAAAGAAGCTATTAGTAAAAAACTGCCTAATGTAGAATTTGATATGGATGAAATTACTTATATTGCTAAAGATAAAATTACTTTAACTGGCGAAGATAAAGAAACTTTTGAAAAATTACTTAAAATGCTTGATGATATTGAAGATGTACAACATGTGTATCATAATGTTGAGCTTTAAAAAATCTGTACTTATGTTGTACGGATTTTTGTATATTTAAAAAAATTTGTATAAAAACATAAAACTTATGGTATAATTTAATTAAGGAGGAACCTCGCCCTGAGGTGCCTGCCAAAGTTTTTTTAGCAAGCACAGCTTACTTGGTTTTTAGGCCTTGTAACTGTGCTTTTTGAATACTTAAACGAGCTTTATCAACAAGATGAGTATCAATATAACAATTATGAGTTGCAATGTATTTTCTGTATTGTTTCTATTCATAACTATCACTCCTATCCTTTCGAAGAAAACCCCCTGAAAAGAAAGGCAGGCACAGAAGGCTCAAGCGGTCCCTATATATATATCTTACGAGGAAAAAAAGAAAAACCCTTTTTATTT
>CALVRP010000066.1 GCA_944358665.1 uncultured Bacilli bacterium | reverse complement strand
TAGCATCACCTACTATACTTCCGCTTGTTATATCGGTTATTAATACACTAAAGTTACTACTGATACTACTTGTACCATTTATTTTTAATTGACTTGCAAATGCTGCGTATCCAATTCCCATTAATACGACTACTGCACATAGTCCTCCAATTATTAAGTTATTTCTTTGCCTCCTTGATAAGTTCTTCATGATTTCCCTCCTATACTTTTCCTTATTATTAACTAAATTATAATATACTAGTATAATAGAAATCAATAAATTTAAAATTTCTTTATAATACTTTACACTATTAAACATTTAATTAAACAACTTCATAAGTTGTGGTAAATATTCGGTGGTCAGTACAATATTCCATAACAAATTTGTTTTCTTTCTTACAAATAACCACACCGACTGTTTTATCATTAAATAGTTCTTTTATATGTTTATCCACATAATTTATATACTTCATAACTTGTCCAATATACTCAGCTTTCATCTCTGTCACTTTTAGTTCTATTACTACATAACAATTATATTTAACATTAAAAAGTAGAAAATCTATATAATTATATCTATTTCCAATTTTTATTTTGTATTCATTACCGACATAAGTAAAACCAACGCCAAGTTCCTTTAAAAAATCATCTATATTTTCTAAAATCAACTGATGTAAGACATATTCGCTAACATCTTTAGTTTCTTTATTTGTTTTAATGATTATTGGATTTTTTATCAATGTATTTATTTTTGGCTCTAATAGTTCTTCCTTATACCCAATTCTTTCATATTCATTTGATTTTATTCTTTCACGAAGTTCACGGACTGATAAATTTTGCGTAGCTGTAATCATTACATAATAATCAAATTTATTATCATCAATAATTGGCAATAAATATCTATAATGACTCCATAGTAATTGGTCGCACAATGTGCGACCTTTTCTAAACTTCAAGTAAAATTATCGCATATTTCGTAAATTTCTTTCCGTATAACCTTTTACAAGTTCTTTAGTTAATTTTTCCGAATATTCTTTAATTAGCTTATTACCATATTTAGCTCTAGATGCCCCGCCTTGAGTTTCTACTATTAATCTTCCTACTTCATAATAACTATTTAAATCACTCTTGTTTTTTGAATAATCTTTTACTCTTTTATAAGCTTCGTTTTTTACTAATATTTCTTTTATTTCATCATAATAATTAATATATATCACTTTCTTCCAGTTCATAAGTAGTAGTAAATATTCGGTGATCTGTACAGTATTCTAAAACAAATTTATTTTCTTTCTTACAAATAACAACACCGACTGTTTTATCATTAAATAGTTCTTTTATATGTTTATCGACATAATTTATATATTTTGTAACTTGTCCGATATATTCGGCTTTCATTTCAGTTACTTTTAATTCAATAACTACAAAGCAATTAAACTTATAATTAAAAAGCAAAAAATCCATATAATTATATCTATCTCCTATTTTTATTTTCACTTCGCTACCAAAATACATAAAACCAACACCAAGTTCTTTTAAAAAATCATCTATATTTTCTAGTATTAATTGATGTAATACATATTCATTTACTTCTTTAATTTTTTTATTTGTTTTAATAATTATTGGATTTTTTATTAACGTATTTATTTTAGGCTCTTCTAGTTCTTCTTTATACCCTATTCTTTCGTATTCATTATATTTTATTCTTTCTCTAAGTTCTCTTACTGATAAATTTTGCGATATTGAAATATTAATATAATATTTTATTTCAGTCTCATTATCCAATGATAATAACTCACAAATATGACTCCAACTTAATTTTGCAGACGCTGTCTGCACTTTTTCAAATTCTAAATAAAATTTTCTCATAAATGCCAAATTTCTTTGTCCATAGCCCTTACCAAGTTCTTTAGTTAATTTTTCCGAATACTCTTTAATTAATCTATTACCATATTTAGCTCTCTTCTCACCGCCTTGGGCTTCGACTATTAATCTTCCTACTTCATAATAACTATTTAAATCACTTTTATTTTTTGAATAATCTTTTACTTTTTTATAAGTTTCATTTTTTACTAACACTTCTTTTATCTCGTTATAATAATTAATATATATCACTTTCTTCTAATTCATAAGTTGTCGTAAATATTCGATGATCAGTACAATATTCCATAATAAATTTGTTTTCTTTGTTACATATAACCACACCTACAATTGCATTATGAAAATGTTTTTTTATGTTTTTATTTACATAATTTATATATTTCATAACTTGTCCAATATACTCAGCTTTCATCTCTGTTACTTTTAATTCTATTACTACATAACAATTATAGTTAACATTAAATAATAAAAAGTCTATATAATTATATCTATTTCCTATTTTTATTTTCACTTCATTACCAACGTATGTGAATCCTAGGCCTAGTTCTTTTAAAAAATCGTCAATATTTTCTAATATTAATTGATGTAACATATATTCATTTACATCTTTAATTTCTTTATTTGTTTTAATGATTATTGGATTTTTAATCAATGTATTTATTTTAGGTTCTTCTAGTTCTTCTTTATAACCTATTCTTTCATACTCTTTTGATTTTATTCTTTCCCGTAATTCTCTGACTGACAAATTTTGTTGTTTCGATATATTTATATAATATTGGATTTCAGTAATATTTTTCAAAGATAATAATAAACGATAATGACTCCAAGTAAGATTTTCAAAAAGGTGCCCCACTGTGGCACCTTTTTGAAATAACAAATAAAACTGCCGCATTCTTTTTAAATTGGTAACATTGTAACCCTTACCTAGTTCTTTAGTTAATTTTTCTGAATACTCTTTAATTAATCCATTACCATATTTAGCTCTCTTCTCACCGCCT
Organism: uncultured Bacilli bacterium; assembly: GCA_944358665.1. Classification (GTDB taxonomy): domain Bacteria; phylum Bacillota_I; class Bacilli_A; order RF39; family UBA660; genus Coprosoma. Next base: position 540 of record CALVRP010000066.1, on the reverse strand, counting down.
TGAGCTTCTACTATTAATCTGCCCACTTCATAATAGCTATTTAAATCGCTTTTATTTTTTGAATAATCTTTTACTTTTTTATAAGTTTCATTTTTTACTAACACTTCTTTTATCTCGTTATAATAATTAATATATATCATCTCCTTTTTTTGACTTCTATATATATCTTACGAGATAAAATTTAAAAACCCTTTTTATTTCATGATTTTTTTGCAAAATAAAAAAAACATAGAAAGTTTAATTTTCTATAGTTTTAATTCAAATAAGGTTTTAAGAATTTACCAGTATAACTATTTTCACAGTTTACTATTTCTTCTGGTGTTCCAGTAAAGACAATATTACCGCCTTCATCGCCACCTTCTGGTCCTAAATCAATAATATGGTCCGCAACTTTAATAACATCTAAATTATGTTCAATAACTAAAACAGTATCTCCATTATCGACGATTTTTTGTAAAATTGACAATAGTTTTTTTATATCGTAACTATGTAATCCTGTACTTGGTTCATCTAAAATAAACAAGCTTTTACCAGTTGGTT
>CALVRP010000065.1 GCA_944358665.1 uncultured Bacilli bacterium | reverse complement strand
TTTACCAATAATTATTTTTTTAAGGGAGTCACGATCTACAATAATGGCAACATTAATAATATGCTTATCTTTATCTTTAATAATGTTTTCAGTAACACAAGTTACTGAATGTGGGACCTCTTCATGTGTCAAATTAAAAACTTTTTCTCTTACAAGCTCACTAATCATAAATGAAGTACTTTTATTAGTAAGCATACCATCCTCAAAATATTTTATATTGTCAGGTAAATATTTTTTTAAAACTTTGATAAGTTCCTGAACATTTCGGCTTTTTAAAGCGGAAACAGGGACAATTTCATCCCATTCATATAAATCTTTATACTCTAAAATTTTATTAAAGATCTCATCATTAGATAAACCATCTATTTTATTAATAACTAAAATCACAGGTTTTTGTATTTCTTTAAATCTTTGGATAATATATTTATCACCAGTACCTAGACCTTTTACCGCATCAACTAAAAAACAAACAATATCAACATCATTAATACTATAATAAGCACCTTCATTTAAAATTTTACCGAGCTTATGATTAGGTTTATGAATGCCTGGCGTATCAACAAAAACAATTTGCGAATCATCATCATTATAAATACCTTGTATTACATTTCTAGTTGTTTGAGGCTTACTAGATGTAATCGCTACTTTAGTTTTTAAGATACTATTAAGTAAAGTACTTTTACCGACATTAGGCCTACCCACTAAACTTACAAATCCACTTTTCATATTTTCCTCCATTTTCTAAATTACATAATTAACGCAATTATTTTAGGTAAAAAGATAAATACCGCTAAAAGAACAGCAACAATAGCAAATACCATAACGGCCGCTGCCGCCGTATCTTTGGCAACTTTAGCTAAAGGATTAGTCTCAGGACAAGTTAAATCAACTACCGCTTCAATACTGGTATTGATAAGTTCGGTCGCAATTACCAATCCAATAATTAAAAAGCAAAGTAACCATTCCACCCAATTAATATCTAAAACTATTCCTAATATAACAACTACTATGGTTGAAATAATATGAACTAGCATATTTTGCTCATACTTAAAAGCATAAACAAGGCCATCTAATGCATAACCAAAGCTTTTAAAAAAACGTTTTATTCCTCTTTCTTTTAATTTATCGCGTGATACCGTAGCCATCTAAAATCGCCTCCTGCTTCTTAAGCATTACTTCTTCATCTTCTTTAGTCATATGGTCATATCCTAGTAAATGTAATAACCCATGAACTGCCAAAAAGGCACATTCCCTTTTTTCACTATGGCCATATTCTTTAGCCTGAGATATTATTCTATCTACTGATATATAAATATCACCTAATACTTTTGTTTCACTTATTGGAAATGTATTGTCATCTTCTAAAGCAAAACTAATAACATCAGTTTCTCTATCAATACCTCGGTATTCTTTATTTATTTTTTTTATTTCTTCATTAGTTATAAAAATAATATTAAATTCAGTATTAGTTATATTTTCATATTTTAAAGCATATTCTAATAATTGTTTTATTTCTTTAATATCAACCTTATAGTCAGTTTCATTAAAAATTTCAAATTCGTTCATAAATTTCTCCTTAACTAAAACTAATAATATTATAGTATAAATCCCCTACTTTTTCAACTTTTTAAAAAATATTTGAAATATTAAATAACCGATAATTCCTCCTATAGTATTTAATAAAATATCATCAATATCAAATACTCTACCAATTATAAGTTGGATACTTTCAATACAAACAGAAAAATATAAGGATAACAATATAATGCTATAAAAATGTTTTAAATTAAGTTTATAGGCGATTAAAAATCCTAACGGTATAAATAACAAAACATTACCAATAATATTTTTAAAAAAAAGTGGACTTGCGAAATCATATCTAAAAATTTCTTTAAATGGCGTAAAATTAGATTCAAAATAAATTATTTGTTTTGAGGTTACAATATACGCTAAAAAAACAATATAAATAATAAAAAATAAAGATATAATATCTTTTATCTTAGGTTTATTTATAATTAAAATAGTGCCCAAAATTATTATAATAACCACTATCATGGCAAAAAGATTACTCAGAATCATCGGTAATCTCCTGATAATCAGTTATATCTTCATATACTGCGAAAAACATAGTGGCTTCAATACTTGTTTCTTTAACGCTACTTTTTAAATATTTTGATTTAATAATATGTTCTTCACCCTTAAGTCTAGATTCAACTTTTTCGGTTAATTTATCTTGTGCCTTACTTAAAGCCTCATCAAAAGTTAATACCTCATTTATAACTTCAGTTTCTTTTTGTTTTTGATAAACAAGACTTATTGGAAGTAATGGATGAGAAAGAACATTTTCTTCTTCTACTTTTTTTGTTTTATAATGTTTACTACTCAAATCAAATTCTTTGCCTAAAATTTTAATTACATAATTTTCCTTCTTATTACCTGTTTCTTTTTCTTCAAAATAAGCAAATGGATAATCAATGGTTAAAACATACCACACTTCCGCATAAACTTTACCTTCAGCTTTAACTCGGCCTTTTTCTTCTTCGTAAACATAAAGCTGACCACTAACAATAACATCACCTTTATTTACATAATCATCTGTTTGTTTTACAACTTCGCCACTCTCCGCAATTACTTTTTTTATAACACCATCTTTTTTGGCCACAAGATTACGTGGAGCATTACTTTCTTTATTATTAACAATTTCTCTTTCTTCAACTCTGACAACATATTTAGTTCCTACTTCTTCTATTTCTAACCATTCTATTTTATCGGGATATTTATTTAAAATATCTTCTTTTATTTTTTGAATGGTCTTATAATCTTTTTTTAAAGCATATTTTTCAATACCATAACTTTCTAATTCTCTAGAAAGCAAAGTACGAATATCTTTATTAGAATGTATGACTTCGATAGAAAAAATCATATGGGTTAAAGTAATAAAAATAATATACGCTAGAATTAATATAATAATTAAATGTTTATTTAATTTGATTATTTTTTTTATTTTTAAATAGCCATAAACATCTGTTTCTAAGACATCATAAATGCTTTTTATTTTTAATACCTTTTCATAATCTCTTTTATAAATAATAATATTTATTTCGTTTTCATTTATATATTTTAATGATAAAACATCGATTTTTCGGGCTGTTAATTTTTTGATGAAACGATTAATATTTTTACCTTTAATATTTAAGGCAATTTTACTTTGTAATTTACTAATCATTGCATTTCAATCGCTTTTAGTTTCCCGCTAATCAATATTTCATCTGTCAAAAGTTTAGAAATAATCAATTCTTCCCCTTTAACAATAACAACCCCGTTTTTATATCTAACAATGATTTTGTTAGAATCAAAGTGATCAATGTCAACATAGTTTACAATATCAACTTTGTTTGTTAAAACAACCATTTTAAATTCATTGTCTAAAATATAATTTTGCAGTTTTTTTAACATTGTATCACCCTAAAAAAGTTTATGACCCAGCATGTCTAAATATGTAAAAAAATGATAAATAGAAATAAGATGTGGTATATATCTTTTATTAATATCAAATAACTATAACAACGATTAAAAACTTTTATTTTTTTGTCAAAATAAAAAGGGGTTTTCTTTTTTATATCGTAAGATATATTATAGAGGGATAAACTTTGAAGTGCCTGCCGCTCGTTTTCAGGGGGTTTTGAACTTTTCAGAAAGCGGAAGGAGTGATGATTATGAATAGAAAACGTGCAGAATATTTATTACAACTCATGATTGTCATATTATTTCTTGTATTGCTGATTAAGGTAGTATAAAAATAAAAAAGCACTTGTTACCTAAGTAACCGGTGCTTACCAACAAACTGGTGGGCATTTGCAAAGCAAGTCCCTCCACAATTAGAATATACCATATTTACTCTAAATATGCAATAAATATATTTTTTTATAAAACGCAAAATAAAAAACAATCATCTAGATTGCTTTTAATCGTTTCATCATAGATATGATACTTATATCTTTTCATTCCAATCACCTGTTTATAGCATAACAAACAGATTATAAGAAATTTGTCAAATTTTATTCCATAGCGGCTACTTCTAATTTATCATTACTGTGAATTAAAGTGATTGTTCCTTCTTCTTGATACCCCATATCATCTTCATAAGTAATAGTAAAGTCATAGACATAAGCATTGTCATCCGTATTATCACCATAAGTAAATGTAGTATTATCTTGTTTTTCGGCTAAAACACTACTAACTACAGGTAATTCTTGATCCCTATCACCATAAACATCACTTTGGACATGTTTATACATTGAAGTTGAAGCAAGTTTGGTAAAATCTTCTCTAAAATCTTCATAGACAAATTGTAATCCGCCGACATCAGTACTAGAAACTTTATTATCTAAGTTAAAGAAATCCGCAAGAAATAATTTAACAACTAGCTCAGCATAAGCCTCTTCATCAACATTATCTTCTGATAAAACATCTTTTAAATCTTTAAAAAGACTTTTATAGTATTTAGTAGCGTTTTCACTTAAAGTATAATCATAACCTTCAATTGTATCAACATTTTTTATTTCTGTAACTTCACTTTCTTCTTTATTAAAGAATATAAAGTATACTAAAATTCCTATGATAATTAAAAGTAAAACACAAGCGATGATTATTGGCTTCTTTTTCATTCTTCTCTTTTTCATTTGTTTTCTCCTTTTATTTTATTAGATTCTCTGGTTTTCTTAATCAAATCATGAACAATAATGTTATTAGATACAGAAACTTCTTGCTCAGCTCTTGTAGTATATTTTTCAATATATTCAGAACTAATAACTTCATTTTCATTTAAAAGTACACCTTCACCATTTTGGTTATCATAGTACATTTTATTAGTTACCCAATTTCCATTTGGGAAAACTACAAAATGTTCATCTTCATCTGCACTAAACATATCATGTCCAAGGGCATAATCACTATGAATTCCAAACATATTACCTAATGTTGGAAGAACATCATACATTCCCATAACATCAGTTATTTCTTCATTTACTTCTTTATCTTTAGTCCAAATAATAAATGGTACTTTACGGTTAAGTTCATAATCATATTTTGTAAATTCATCATACTTAGGGTCATCTTCGTCTAAAACATCATCCGTTTCCGGATTATAATTATAATAATAATCATATTCTGAACGTTTTATTTTAGCATCATGATCACCGTAAATAACTAATACAGTGTCATCAAGTAAACCTTCAGCATCCAGCTTATCGACAAACTCACCGATTGCCGCATCAGCATAATGCGCGGTCTCAAAATAACGGCCTAAAATTGTATCAGTTAAATAATCATTTACGACCTCTTCTTCTTGTCCAGTTTCTTCGTTGACTTTCTTATACTTGTAAGTTAAATCTAAAGTTTCTTGTCCTTCTAAAGCCGTAAATGGTGTATGGTTAGTAAGCATAATCAATACTCCATACCAATTGTCATGCTCTTCATCTATTTGTTTTATTTTATCAACAGATTGACTGAAGAAAGATTTATCATTTAAGCCTAGGCCTAAAATATCTTCATCGTTTATTTCATAATCATTAGTATAACTATAAAATTTATCATAACCAAGTTTTTCGTGCATAACTTCACGGTTCCAGAAGTTTGGTTTATTCGCATGCATACTAAATGTATAATAATTTTGCTCTTTTAAAAGTTTCGGTGTTGTAACATATTCACGGTCCCAATAACTAACAAACACGGTACCGCTACTTGCTGGTAATAATGAAGTATTAAAAGTAAATTCACTATCACTACTAGTTCCCACACTTTCTTGAGCATAAAAATTTGAAAAATACAAACCTTCACTGGCTAGTTTTTTTAGATTTGGTGTGATTTCTTGACCATTAATTTTGGTATCTAATAAGAAATTTTGAATACTTTCAGCATGAATAACAATAACATTTTTTCCTTTAAAAATATCAGTATATTTGTTATCACTAGTTTCAGAAGGATATTCTTCATAATATTCTCTAAACTCTTTAGCCGCGGCATCATATCCAAATAATGGGCTAATCTGCGGTTTTAAACTAGCAACTAAATCATTAATTTGATAAACATAAATACCAAATTTCATAACAACATATTCTCGATTCCATTGCTTATATAAACGACTAATATCGGTACCAGTTACTGTAGTTAAGAAACAAACTAATACAATTGCACCAACACCAATTATTTTTAAAAATTTTGTTTTTCGTTTTTCTTTAGTAAAGTATTTAGTAAAATAACCGGATTTTTTCAAGCGATGATTAATATATACAAATATAATTGGTGCCCAAATATAACAGAAATCTTTAATTTCTACTACATTTTCTAAGGCATCTCCTACTCCAAATATTTGAAGTGAAGTTGCGAGTAATGAAAATGAAGTGAAAGAAACATAATTCGCATAATACATGGAATTTATCAAACAAACCGCCGTTAAAATTATCATCCATGTCATTAAATATTTAAAACGATTTTTTGGTTTAAATAAATAAGCAAAAGATGCAACGATTAATACAAGTGCCAAATCCGATAAAATTGGACTTATATCTGTAAAGTTTTTAACGGTGAAAGTTCTAAGTAAAATACCGTTAATAACCATAGAAACTACAAAAAAAGTAAATAAAACATTATTTTTTACAAAATTTTTAGCATTTCTCGGGAAGTTTTTTACAAACACTTTAGTATTATGTGGCAAATGTTTTATAAATTTTTTTGTTTTATCTGGTAATTCTTTAAAGAATGTCTTTGTATTTTTAGGTAACCCTTTAAAAAATGTTTTTATTTTATTACCAGTATCTTTTAATTTGTTTTTCATACTTCACCTCGCCATACCACATAATTATATCACTTTTTGTCATTAAAAAAAAGTGGTTTTTCACCACTTTACTATGAAAATAGTCAATATAAGGAGATTATTACCTTAATACTTAGAGAATTACTAGAAATTCACATCAGTACTAGTAGCCTATAAAAGAGTATATACCGGTAATATATATACCCATTATTTATTTTGAACTTCTTTTATTAAATTATACTTTTTCGTATTATTATAAACATTAGAATTAATGGCAATTCCCATCACTAATACAAATGATAAGAAATAAATCCAAATCATCATAACTATAATTGTTGAAATACTACCGTAAAACATTGTATAGTTAGCAAAATGAGAAATATAATATGAGTATAAAGCAGTAATTATAACCCAACCAAGAGTTGTAAATAATGCCCCATAATTCATAAATTTACTTGGTATTCTATCATCAGGAGCGATAGAATATAAAAGTTTAACAGCAAAGAATATTAAAGCAATCGCAATCGGCCACTTTAATAAAATAAAGATAAAATAAAGTTGATCACTAACTTCACTAAAAATACTTTGACTTATAATTAATTTAGCTAAAACATTCCCGTACGCTAAAACTAAAATTATAAAAATGAACAAAGCCATTAATAGTATAATCATAAAAAAGGCTTTTATTCTTCTTTTTAAAACATCATCTCCCGAGATACCAAAAAGTTCATTTGAAGCAATAATTAAAGAATTAGTTCCATTAGAAACTAAAATAAAACCAACAATCATGAAAAACGCAATATTACCAGTTATTTTACTTTCTGTAACAAATGGTAAAACGATTGAAGCAATATCTGGCGGAAGAACGTCTGTCAGGGCAGAAACAAAAGCGGTAGAAAAAAGAGAAATATTCGAACCAATATAACCTATTAAAGTTAAAAGTGGAAAAATTGCCAAAATAATAAAAAAGGCTAATTGCCCTGGTAAAACCTTCATTTCTGGTCTTGTAATTAGCTCTAATATTTTTTTTAAGAAGCTTTTCATATTAGCCCTCCTTATTAACTGTTACGATCTTCCTTATTATGTCTCATCGCAATAGTTGCTTCGTTAACAGCATCATCAATGGTTTTAATCTCATCAACAATCATACTATAACCAATCGCTGCGCCAAAACCATGTGATAATTTTTTCATTTCTTTATTAAGTTTTCTAATATAAGTAATAATTTCTTTTTCATCACTACCAACAATAAATATTAAAAATTCATTACCACTAGTTCTTACAAGTTCACTATTTGTAAGTTGATTATTTATTAATATACTAGCAGCCTCTACAATAACTTTATCACCTTCAGAATGGCCGAAATTATCATTTATATAAGCAATATTATTTAAATCAACAACAATGATACTTTGTGGATAAACTTCACTTTCATCCCATTTTTTAATATTGTCATTTAAATAATTTCTATTCTTTAATGATGTTAAACCGTCAACATATCTTAATTTTTCTATTTTTGATAATTTGGCATTATGATCTTTACGATGTTTCATAATTTTTGAAGTAATTAAAGCAATCAGTAATAAGATTAGTAAAACAAATATTCCTAATAACACTTGAATTACACGGTTACTATCCTTGTAATTTAATAAATTAGCATAACTATTATTCATAATAGTTTTATTATCTGTAAATGATAGATAAAAATCAAAGTAATCAGAAAATGTTTCATTTGCTGAAATATCTCTAACTAAATAATTATAGTCTTCATCTAAAGTAAAGGTATAAATACTCTTAAAAGTTTTAATATCATTCCTAATAAAATAATCATAACTATAATAATCAATAGCTGCAAGTTCATTAGAATCTAAATGATTAATTAAATCCTCAATATTATTATAAGTGTTTGTTTTTATTCCTTGTTTTTGTAAATAATCATCAATCTTACTATTTTTAACGGTTAAAACAGATTGGTCCGACAATGAGTTTAAAGAATTTACGACAAGATTATTATTTTCATCACTAATAATGCTTACTTGTTCATCATAAACAGAAACTGTATCATAAACATCAATTTTATAATCACTTTGACTATTATCATTAAATATTATATCAAGTTCATTATTATTAAAGTCATTTATCAAATTTTCTATTGATGAATATTTTTTATAATTAATTTCAATATCAGCACTTTTAGCAAAACTATCAATAAAGCTATAATTAAAACCTTGAAGACCATCTTTAGTTGTTACATCAAAAGGACTATTTAAAACAAAACCATAAGTATATCTTTTACTTCTAAACTCTACTTGTTCTTTCTCTCCAATTTCTTTGTCTTCAAAATAAGTTTCTGCTAAATGAGTATTAAACGAATCTTCAAATTTTTTGTCATTCCACCTATTAAGATATTTAGTTAATATTTCATTTAAAGTCTTATTATCACCAAGAGTTAAAACATAATCTTTACTATATTCAGTAATATTATAGGCAATATGCATATTATCATCACTGATAATTGTATCTAAATTTTCAAGCTTTGGTACGGCAATCGCATCAACGTCATCAGTAGACATCGACTTAATTAAATCATCAGAATTACTGTAATCTTTATAATTAATATTACTAGCAGCTTGCAAATAGTCACTAATATTTTCATGTTCACTCTCCAGAACACCTATAGTAATGTTTTGAATATCCGAACTACTAGCGTAATTTACTTTAGTTTTAGTAACTAAAATATAATTATCGCGATATAATAAAATATCATTATCACTAACTTTATCAGTTAAAGTAATGGCATAATCACTATTAGCTTCATCAGTATAAGATAACTTATTAAATTCTAAATCTGTATCTTTTTCTAAATCATCTAGGAAATCAAAAACCACGCCTGTTCCAGCATTACTTAGGACAGGTATTTCAGCAGGAACGGATAAATCTATAAGCTTATTTTTATTATCTTCAACCCACTGTCTTTCACTAACAGTAAGCGTTGTTTTATCATCTTCATTTGTAAAATAATAATAAATACCAAAACCGCCTAATAGCAAGACTACTACGGCGATTATTATAATTAATTTTTTATTCACTACTTTCACCTACATTCGACCAAGAAAATTCTTTCGCCCCTTTATGGTGATAACCGATAACTGGATAAATATCGCTATCTTCTTCAGTGATGAAGAAAACTTCTATATCATAATAATTTTTAATCTTTTTACTTAATGTATCGGTAACATCATTAGCATATGTTTTAACTGAATCTAAAGTTACAGAGGGATTAATTGTAACAATAAAATTCAATATACGACCTTCATTATGATAACTAACATCAGTTACGCCTTCATTTTCTTCAAGAGCACTTGTTACATCGTTTACCATACTCTTTGTAACCTCGTGTTCTTCAATCCCTTCTAATCGGTCACCATATTTATTGTTACTAAATAATGGAGCAATAAAGACTACAATAAAAAATATTAAAAATAATAAGATTAATACGCCACCAATTATACATGCTTTTTTATGTTTTTTTATAAAGTTTTTCATACATCCACCTCTTTTTTAATTATACTATATTTCTATTTAATTTACAACAAAAGGATTATTACTTGTTCCACTACCTTCAAGGGTCGTTTCACTAGATAATGTTACTACCGGCCTGATATTACAATTACTGGTAGGGTTTGTTAACGTAATATTACCGTTGTTAACTGTATAAACTTGATTATTATTTGTATTTGATAAACAAGCATTTGATAAATTTAAATATGTGCCTTGGCTACATAAATTGTTATCTGCTGAGCAGCCTTGTTTATTAGATGCATTAACATAATCGTCTATACTAGGCAAACTAACTGTGGCGACTGCCATATCACTACATGGTTCATCAATATTCCCAGTACAATAATTAGTTTTTTCTACTTTACTTTTTGTTAATGTATTTAGGAAAGTATTATTTAAATATGTGTAAATTGATGATTTGGCAAAATTAGACGTTCCATTACTATCAAAAGGCAAAGAAGTTACATCAGTACTCATTATAGCTTTAATGGTTCCGTTAGAATTAACATTTAAAATGCGCCAAGATCGGCCACTAAAAGTTAAATAATTTTGAGCATTACTGCCTTTATATACTCCATTATTAGCTTTTAAAGTATCTTTATCACTCGCATTTTCTAAAAGCCAATCACCAACACTTTGGGCCGTTTCATCACTATCTTCATATTTATAAATGTATTGATTTGATTCATAAGTGATTTTTACACTACCAGTTAAACGTTCATTATTCCTTGGATCTAAAACATCTTCATCAGAAATATAACCTTCTTCTTCCAACGTACTGACAGAAACCTGAGCAGATGGTTCTCCTTCATCAGGTAATTTATCTACATTATCTAAAGCCCATTCTTTAGCCGCATTTTCAATAATCTTAATTTGATCATTATAAGCACTTTCTTCAGCAGATCTTATAGCTGAATTAATGGCTGGAAAGACAATCATCGCAATTAATGCTAAAATAGAAATGACCGCCAAAAGTTCGATTAATGTAAAGCCCTTTTTGTTCATATCTTTCACTTTCCTATCTTATTTAAATTATAAATTATTTATTATCCAAAGTCAAACCTTTTTTGAAAGTATAAAAAAGCCAGTTTGATTACTGGATTTTAAAATTTTTTATTGACAAAAATTCTAATTATTAATACTTCAAAAATGATATAAACAACAACATATAAGAACATAACAACATCATTAAACATTCCCAAATCAAAACTTTGTAAAATCGCAGGGACATTAGCGGGAATAAGACTTAAGAAATCAAAAGCGTCATCCTTCAAAATATAAGTTTTTAGATAAGTAAATATTCTTAAAAGAATATCAACTATAACAATAAAATATATACAGGCATTAAAGTTTCTAAAGAAAATTATTACCGCTACCAAAGCAAGTATTAAAATCATTAATTGTACTGTCACTATTTCACTCCTATCACTTCATCATATTCTTTGGTAAAATCATTAATATTACCAATATTATAATAATTTATCGTTAATATATATGAATCTATATTTATCCCCTTATATTTATAATAATTAGTTAAATCAATTACCACTTTATTAATAACATCATCTTTTTTATAAACATTAATAACAATATTATAAGAAGATAAATTATAATCATCAGCAGCAATTCCTTCATAAGTATTTATAAAACTAATTAAAGGAACTAAATAACTATCATATTCCTCATTATTAATAGGGGTTATATCTTTAATCAAACTATAAATCATTTTATTATTTAATTTTAAGATTTCTGGTTCATTACTAATTTCTATAGTATCACCTATTTTATATAAAGAATTATTTTTATAGTATTTTTGATTATCTAAATATAGTAAATATTTATCCTCATAATAAACACCATTTAATGATAAATCACTAGCCGTATAATTAAATTCATATGATGTCATCTCATTAAAATTAGCTAATGGATCTGTAGTATTTATTGTTTCGTTACTTTGAGTACTAGTAGAAAACATTGAAGATATTTTCAAAAACAAAATAAGGCCTCCAATAAATATAAACCAGAACCCTAAAACAATAAGCGCATGAGTTTTAGGATTTTGCCATAATTCTTTTAAAATTTGAAATTTTGATTTTTTTTCTGGCTCTTTTGGCGTTTCCGGTTCCTTTTCTGTTAAAATTTCTGGTTCTTTCTCCATTATTTAAGCACCTTACCAATTAAATTATGACCATTAGCAAAATCTGTAGCTTTTACTTTACCTTTGCCAGCTAACTGAACTTCTGTAAAGACAACTTCTCCATTACCAACTTTAACTCCAAAGCCGTCTTTATATATTCCAGTAATAGTGCCTGGCATAATATTATTAAAAATATTATCTGTTCGGTAACAAGACCAAACTTTTAAAATTTTGTCTTCAAACAAACAATAAGCTCCGGGCCAAGAGTTTAAACCTCTTACTTTATTGACAATATTTCTTTTAGTTTCATTAAAGTTTATTTTTTCGTCTTCCCTAGTAATATTAAAACCATAAGTAACTTCTGATTCGTCTTGTTTTACTCTATTATTAGTACCTTCTAAAATACTCGGCAATGTTTCTAATAACAAATCACGGCCAACTATTTGTAGTTTGTCATGCAAAGAAGATCCAGTATCATCATCTTCAATAGTCACTTCACGCTGACTAATAATATCACCACTATCCATACTCTCAGCCATATACATAATCGTAATACCAGTTTTTTTATAGCCATCCATAATCGCATGGTGAATTGGCGCCCCACCTCGTAGTTTAGGCAATAATGAGGCATGAACATTAATACAACCAAGGCGCGGGATAACTAATAAATCAAGAGGTAATATTTGCCCATAAGCACAAGTAATAATTAAATCTGGTTCTAATTGATTAATTTCTTGCAGAGCTTCTCTAATTTTATTAGGTTGTAAACACAAAATATTGTTTTTTAAAGCAACCTCTTTTACTGGTGTTGGTTTTACTTCACCTTTTCTCCCTACCGGTCTATCAGGCTGTGTAACTATTGCTCTTACTTTATAATTTTTAAGTAACCCTTCTAAAATTGGAACACTGAAATCAGGGGTTCCCATAAAGATTATTACTGGGTCTTTTTTTATATTTATTTTATCAAAATCCATAGCATCACCCTATTATCAATTTTAACATACTTTTTTACATTTTCAAAGGATTTAAATCAATGTCTACTGATACTTTACTTTTACTATACTTATTTTTAATAAACATGAAATCATCAAATACTTCTTTAGTGTTTTTATATTTAATAATTATTTGCATATAATAAATATTATTTATTTTTGGATGCGAGGCCATACTTGGCCCTAGAATAATATTATTAGGAAGTTTATTTCTTAAGTAAACAGCAATTCTTTCTGCCTCATCATTTACTTCATCTTCTTTTTTCCCACTTATGGTAATCCCTGTCAAATTATAAAATGGTGGATATTTTAAAGCTTTTCTTATTTTCATCTCTTCTTTATAAAAAGTAATATAATCGTGCTGGCTCGCACAAACCATACTATAATGATTTGTGTTAAAACCTTGAATAATTACTTTTCCTGGCATATTTCCCCTTCCAGCTCTTCCAGAAACTTGATTTAAAAGTTCAAAAGTTCTTTCACTACTACGAAAATCTGGAATATTTAAAGAACTATCACCATTTATTACACACGCTAAAGTAACTCCTGGAAAATCTAAACCTTTAGCAATCATTTGGGTACCTAATAAAATATCATATTCTTTATTCTCAAAAGCTTTAATTATTTTTTCGTGAGCGCCTTTACGACTTGTTGTATCAACATCCATTCTAATAACTCTAGCCGGAAATTTTTCTTTTAAAAGTTCTTCTAATTTTTCAGTACCCATTCCTATGGAATTAATGTTTTTACTTTTGCAAACAGGACAAGTATGAAGTTTAGGAACCGTATAATTACAATAATGACATTTCATTGAATTAGTTTTTTTATGATAAGTAAGCGGAATGTCACAGTTAGGACATTTATGCGTAAAACCACATTCTTTACAGGTAATTACTGTGGAGAAGCCTCTTCTATTTAATAGAATTATTATTTGCTGATGTTTTTTTAATCTATCATTTATTTTATTAATTAATTCTTCAGAAAATACCCTGTTACCCTTTTTAAACTCATCTTTCATATTAACTAGTGTAACTTTGGGTAAGTTGTTATTAACTCTTTTTTTCATTTCCAGTAAAGTGTAAACACCAGCCTTAGCTCTTGTAAAACTTTCAATACTAGGTGTCGCGCTAGCCATTATTACTGGACAGTTATGTGTTTTTGCTCTTTTAATTGCTACATCAATCGCATGATATCTAGGGGTATTTTCTTGTTTATAAGTACTTGAATGTTCTTCATCAATTATAATAATACCTAGATTAGTAAATGGCGCAAATATGGCACTTCTCGCTCCAATAACGACTTTGGCTTCTTTTTTTTCTATTTTACGCCATTCATCATATTTTTCACCATCATTCAAACGGCTATGTAATATAGCAATTATTTTACCAAATCTTTTTTTAAAGATATCAACAACTTGTGGGGTTAAACTAATTTCAGGTACTAATAAAATAGCTTCTTTATTCAGTTTTAAAACTTTTTCAATTAATTTAATATAAACTAAAGTTTTACCACTACCCGTAACCCCATAAAGTAAATATGGATTAAATTTATTTAAAGCAACACTTTTAATAACCTTTTCTTGTTCATCAGTTAATGGTAGTTCTTCTATATCTTCTTTAGCTGTTGCATTTATTCGGTAAACTTCTTTTTTTACTTCTTTAACTATATTATTTTCTATTAACTTTTTAACCGCATAACTTGATATTTTATTAAGTTCACTTTTTATGTTATTTCCACTTTTTATTAAATCATAAATTTCTTTTTGTTTGCCACTTAAATTTTCTTCTTTAACAATTTCTAATACCGTAATATATTTTTTATTAACTTGTTTTTTATGGCCTGCTTTTAGCGCACTTGGCAACATGGCTTGATAGCAAGTAATAAGCGGTGATAATGTTTTTTTACTAATATAACGTCCAAGTTCTAACATTTCACAATTTATAACTGGATAATCATCAATAACTTCCTTAATATCTTTAACTTCATAATCAAAGCTTTTTTCTTTATGTATTTTTAAAACAAAGCCTTCGATAATTCGTTTTCCAAATGGCACTTTTACGCGCATACCAACTTTAACATTATCTGGTACTTTATAAGTAAAAGTTTTATCGATATTTTTACTGACGATTTCCACTAAGACATCTGCATACATCATATCACCTTCTAGCACTTTATAAAATTATATCACAAATTATCTTGTAATTGCATTTTTTATAACTATATAAATTAAAAAAGCACGGCTTACCTGAGACGGGAAATGGTAAGCCGTGTTTTTAATATTTAATTATATAATTTAGTGTCATATATGGTTGCATATTATTATGAGCCGCACTTACACACGTTGTAGTTGTAGCATAACTTTGCCGTGAGGAAGCAGTGGCGTAAGTTGAAATCGCACCAGTATAATTACCCATACTCAAAAAATAAGAATAAAGATCTCCAGAGGTAGTGCCTGGTGAAGTAACCACATCCCAATGATTTGGATTATGACTATGACTCGGCATTTCACTAATAGTTAAAGTATGTTCTTCTTCACCACCGGTGGATGCTAATTCATGGGATGAACTTGTGCCAATAATTGTTCTCCCACTTAAATCAGGTAAATTAAAGGTTGTACTACCATCACCTTCTCCGTATGTGGTTCCTATTATTTCGAACAAATCAGCATATGTTGTCCGTGATACGGCGCTTCCATCACACAAAAGATATCCATCTGGAATAGTCTTACCTGAATATGCTTCAATCACACCCGGATTCATACCATTAGCATCACCAACCACTATTTCTGCTTCGCCCTTTTGCATAAAACTTAAAAATACAATTCCTACAATTACAGTTAAAACACTTCCTAATAAAAGATATTTAATATTTCCTTGCATAATTTTCACCTACTTTTTAATATCTAATTATATAATTCCCGGTCACGTATGGTTGCATATTATTATGAGCCGCACTTCCGCCCGTTGTACTTGTGGCATAACTTTGCCGCGAAGAAGCCGTAGCGTAAGTTGAAATTGTCCCGCCGCCACTCAACCAATAAGAATAAACATCACCGCTGTTTCCTCCAGGAGATGAAACTATATCCCAATAATTTGGATTATGACTATGACTTGGCATTTCACTAATAGTTAAAGTATGTTCTTCTTCACCACCAGTTGAGGCTAATTCATAAGACGAACTTGTGCCAATAATTGTTCTCCCACTTAAATCAGGTAAATTAAATGTCGTACTACCATCGCCTTCTCCGTATGTGGTTCCTATTGTTTCAAACAAACCAGCATATGTTGTCCGAGATACAGCGCTTCCATCACATAGTAAATATCCACCTGGAACATTATTACCAGCATATGGTTTTATTATTCCC
>CALVRP010000064.1 GCA_944358665.1 uncultured Bacilli bacterium | reverse complement strand
ATTTTTCTTCTTTAGACCAATATTTATTAGTCCCACCTTTTGATCTTCCCATCATATCATCTCCTTTATTTTATTATAACAAAAAAGTAAACAGTTTTTTTCTGTCTACTTTTATCTTATCAGTTCATATTCCAAGTATTTTTTTAAACTATGCACAATTTATTGTAATACCAATTTTCTTATTGTATAATATTGCCAAAAACAAAAATAAAAGTCTAAAATAAGTTCATATCAATAAAGCTATTTGAGCAAAAATAAAGGACTACATTAAATAAAAAAATATAGAACAGGAGGGCAAACAATGACTAATGAAATATTTATTCTAATGGATGATTCAGTAAAATTAAACAAAAATGAACCATGTTGTATATATGGTGGGTTATTTTTTTATAGTTCAAAAGAATATATGAACTTTATTAATAAATACAAAAGTATAGTTAAATCTATAAGATGTAAATATTGCAAGCAAGATAATCAAAATTGTGATAAAGAATGTA
The DNA here is from genome assembly GCA_944358665.1 of uncultured Bacilli bacterium. Taxonomy (GTDB): domain Bacteria; phylum Bacillota_I; class Bacilli_A; order RF39; family UBA660; genus Coprosoma. The sequence continues at coordinate 6,981 of CALVRP010000064.1, read as the reverse complement.
TTGAGATTAAAGGCACTACTAAAATTAAAGCAAGTGATAAAAGAAGATTGTTTAATCTCTTAAAAAAGCAAAATAATTTTGGCGTATTTATAAATAATAGAAAAGTTAAAGAATCTATTATGAATAATAAAGCCTCAAGAGGTAGGTTTTGTGACTATGCTCAAAAAAGAATTATAAAACAAGTTGTATTATATTCTATAAGAAATAATATGATAGATCCTAATAAATCATTAAAATTATATATAAAAAGTGATGAATGTAAAACAAAAAGCAATGGTTATTACAATTTAAAAGATAGTATTTATGAAGAATTAGTTAATGGTATTATAAATTATGATTATTCAAAATTTCATGAGCCAATTTTAAATAATATATTAGAGATATCTTATAGAGTTTACGATTCAAAAAAACACTTTGGCATTCAAAGTGCTGACATGATTTCGCATTATTTACACAGGCAATATAATTTGTTATTAACAAAACAAGTAGATATTAGTTCAACAATAAGTTTTATAGAAGTTAAATTATTTATTCCATAGAAAAAAAGAAACTTTCGTTTCTTTGATTCCTAGCTGAGACGGTGCTATGCACTAAATTTGAAATCATTCATCAGCTATAGACCTGACAGAGAATAATCTCCCGGTAACAAAATAATACCATAAAAAGTATTATTCTGTCAAATTTATTGTATGCAATTTAATAGATTTTATGATAATGTCATAGTTATAAGATAAAATATTATATACTTAAATATAGAATAAAAATAATTACCTTTTTAAGACAATGGGAAAAAATAAATGCTTGGTATCCAAGTATTTTTTTATTTATTTTTGCCATAATAAATATGGTGAAATTTATGAAAAAAATATTAATATTAATGATTTTATTTTTAGCAGGAGGCTGTACATTCAATGAGGAAATTAAAGGGAAAATTACGGAAATAAAATATAATGATTTAATCATTATGGAAGATGATTATGATAAAATTAAAAGTTTAATTAATACAAATTTTTCTAGTAATAAGCCTGATGATAAATTTACGGACACTTTAGTTATAAAAACTGAAGAAGAACTTTATTCTTATAAACTGTCAGATAACTATATTAGTATTAATAATCATTATTCCAAAAATACAAGTCTTAATAAATTTCTAGAAGAATTAGAAGCAAAATATAAAAATCCTAATTTTTATACTATAGAATATACAAAAAATATAGAAAGTAATGATATTATTTCTTTAGATAAGACTTCTAATTATATTGTTATTGATTTCAAAAGTGAAGTTAAAGATTTTAAAATAAATCAAATTGAAAGTGAAAATGATAAATATACCGACATTGATTTACTATATAATGAAGAAAAAGAAGAGGGTAAAATTATTATTAGGAAAACAATTGACTACACTAACCCGGATATTAGAATTTCCTTTACAAATAGATACAATTATACAGTTTCAATCATTCCAACTTACGATAAAGAAGGTAATGTGGCTTTTGAAACGACATATGAGCAAGAATAAAAGACTATCAAAAGATAGTCTTTGTTTGTTTTAAGGTAACATTTCTAAAAAATCACTAATTTTTGTGGTTGTCATGTTTTTTACGTTCATTAGTATTAAGAATTTTCTTTCTTAAACGATAACTAACTGGTGTTACTTCAACAAGTTCATCATCATTTATATAATCAAGACAAACTTCAAGACTCATTTCACGAGGTCTTTTTAAGACAACCGTATGGTCTTTAGTCGCACTTCTGGTATTTGTTAAATTTTTACTTTTAACAACATTAACAGCTAAATCATTATCATGATTATTTTCACCAACAATCATTCCTTCATAAACTTCAGTACCTGGTTCAATAAACATAATACCGCGGTCTTCTAAAGCACCTAAAGCATATGCAGTTGCTTTACCATTTTCCATTGAAACTAAAACACCATTTTTACGTTTACCAACTTCACTAGTTGTCATTGGCGCATATTCTTTAAAAGTATGACTTAAAATTCCATAACCTTTAGTTAAAGTCATGAATTCTGTCATAAAACCAATTAAACCTCGAGATGGAATAGTATAAATAAGTTTCGTATGACCACCTTTTGTAATCATGTTTTCCATATTACCACCACGGTGACCTAATAGTTCGATGACAGGGCCAACATATTCTTCTGGCACTTCAATATCAACATCTTCATAAGGTTCGCACTTTTGACCATCTATTTCTTTAACAATAATTTCTGGTTTAGATACTTGTAGTTCATAACCTTCTCTTCGCATATTTTCAATTAAAATAGATAAATGTAGTTCCCCGCGGCCAGATACCATCCATGATTCTGAATCAATTTGTTTAACTTTTAATGAAACATCTCTTTCAGTTTCTTTTAATAAACGTTCTTCAATTTTTCTGGCTGTTAATAATTTACCTTCTTTACCACAGAAAGGGCTTGTATTAACGCCAAAAGACATTTGTAATGTTGGTTCATCAATTCGAAGAAGTGGTAGAGGATCCTCTTTACCAATTTCACAAACTGTTTCCCCAACAGAAATGTCAGGAAGACCAGCAATAGCTACAATATCCCCAGCTTCAGCTTCATTTACTTCGATTTTATTTAAGCCATAATAACCAAATATTTTTTGAATTCTAAATTGTTTAATACTACCATCTAAACGAACACATGATACCATCTCACCAACTTTAAGTTTTCCACGTTTTACAAGACCAATTCCCATTCTACCAACAAAGTCATTATAGTCTAGTAATGCCGGTTGAAACTGTAAAGAACCATTAATATCAACTTTAGGAGCTGGAATATAATTAATAACCGTATCTAAAATTGGATCCATAGTTTCTTTTTGAGTACTTAAGTCAGGATCTAAACTAGATGTTCCCGCTAATGCTGAAGCATAAATAACTGGGAATTCTAACTGTTCAATACTAGCTCCAAGTTCAATAAATAAGTCTAGTACTTCATCCACCACTTCTTTAGGTCTAGCAGAATCCTTATCTACTTTGTTCACAACAACAATTGGGGTTACACCCGCTTCTAAAGCTTTTTTCAAAACGAATCTTGTTTGAGGCATGGTTCCTTCATAAGCATCGACAACTAAAAGAACTCCATCAACCATATTCATAATACGTTCTACTTCACCGCCAAAGTCGGCATGACCTGGAGTATCTAGAATATTAATTCTAACACCTTTATAATCAATAGCCGTTGTTTTCGCTAAAATAGTAATTCCGCGTTCTCTTTCTAAATCATTAGAATCCATAGCTCTAGTTTGAACTTCTTCATTTTCTCTAAATGTTCCAGACATTTGTAACAATTTATCTACAAGTGTGGTTTTCCCATGGTCGACATGGGCAATTATTGCGATATTTCTCTTTTTCATACATAAAACCTCTCTTTTTACACCAGTCAATTATAACACTTATTATATTTTTTGTAAATAAAAAGACTTTATATAAAGCCTTAATATCCTGTAATTTCTTTTAGTTTGTAACTAGCAATTGATGAAGCCTCTCCATCACAACTCGCACTAAACTGCCAACGACCATCAGCTTCCAAACTACTAGTATAGTCAACACATGAACCCAAAGTATTACCTTCACTATCATAAGCAGTAAATTCTATACTAACATATTCGTAATCCTTGTCTGAATTGTTTTTAACATACCCATCAATCGTATAAAACATATCATATTCGTCGGTACTACCCGTATGTCCATCTTCTAAAACTAGATTTTCTTTCTTTTCAGTAGTACCAGTTTGTGAAGATTCTTTTTCAGTTTCACCGCCGCCACCTAAAGAAGCTATAACAGCAATTACAACTATTACGATTACAACTATTAGTAAAATATGCTTACTTTGTTTTTTACCACAGTTTGGACACACTTTAGCTTTATCGTCAATCTCACCTTGACAATATTTACATTTCTTCATCATACACCTCCTTTATATTTTTATAGTAACACATTTTAAAAGAAAAGTCACCTGTTATATGACTTTTTTCTTCCGTTTTCTATTATAAAATATTGTTGGGTGATATTATGGAAAGGACAGATATTTATACAGTAATAGGTAAAAATATAAAAAAATACCGTAAAATAGCTGGCCTTTCCGGGGAACAATTAGCAAGAAAAGCCAATTTATCTTATGGTTTTATTAAAAATTTAGAAGCTAAAAATGTTCGTGCAACGATTTCAATTGAAACCCTGCAGTTGATTGCTGATTGCTTAGATACAAATATTATTAATTTATTAAAAGAAGATTAGTCTTTTTTTGATTGACTAATAAATTTAAAAATAGTATATTTATTAAGGTGAAGAATATGGAAATACTTTTACTTTTTATTAGTTTAATTTTAATTTTACTTGCAGCCGAACTATTTGTAAACGCAGTAGAATGGCTAGGTAAATTATTAAAATTATCAGAAGGCGCTGTCGGTTCTGTACTTGCCGCCATTGGTACGGCTTTACCGGAAACACTAATTCCAATTATTGCCCTGCTTTCTGGCAACGAAAAAGAAGCCAGTGAAATTGGGATTGGAGCAATTCTAGGAGCACCTTTAATGCTTTCTACTTTAACTATGTTTGTTACTGGTTGCGCAGTTATTGGATTTAAAAACAGAAGAAAACACAAAGATAAAGTTGTTGTTAACTACAATGTAGTAAGTCGTGATTTAAGATTTTTCATCTTTGCTTTTGCTTTAGCACTTGTATGCGGATTTATTCCTGAAGACTTAAAAAATATTAAAGTTGTTATTGCTTGTATTTTATTCTTAAGTTACTTTATATACATTATTAAAATTGTCAAAGAAAATGAAGAAAGCGAAAGCGATTTACCAAAACTTTATTTTTCATTCGGTAATGAAAAAATTATGAATCACAAATATGTCATTATTATAGTTTTAATTCAGTTGTTACTAGCACTTGCTCTTATAGTTACTAGTGCCCAAACTTTTGTCGATAGTCTTACTTATGTTTCTACTTTACTTGGTGTCCCAGCTTTCGTTTTAGCAATTATTTTAACACCAATTGCGACAGAACTTCCAGAAAAATTCAATAGTGTTATCTGGATTTCTAGAGAAAAAGATACTTTAGCCTTGGGCAATATTACTGGAGCAATGATGTTTCAAGCCTCAATTTTACCAGCCATCGGTATTTTACTTACTGACTGGTCTTTAACTTCTAGTGGAACTTTTCTAAGTGCTTTAATAGCTATTGTATCAGCTACACTATTATATTGTGAGCTTCGAGCTAAAAAACATATGACAGTAAAAATGTTACTTACTTGCGGTTTATTCTATTTATTATTCCTAATATTAGTCTTTGCCGGTATTATTCGTTAACTTACCTAATGCTAAGTTTTATTGTACTTTTTAAACAATTATTGACATTTAATTGTGTTTTTTTGACACTTTTTAACAAATTGTAATATAATCCCCATTTTCCTCACAAACAATAACTTGTTATTTCTAAAAGGCAAAGGTAATTTATTTTTAAAATAATCGTATTTTTTAACAAAAAAATATGTAAGTTTTTATATACTTACACAATTTAATTTGTATTAAAATAATTTTTTAAAATATGATTCATCTTTATTTTCACATCAGGAAAAACATCCATGTTATCCAGTTCTTTTCGTGAGAACCAACCAATACCTTTGCTTTCATCACTTATAACTAACTCTGCATCACCATTAACTGGAACACCTACGTAAATAATATCAAATATTTTAATACCATTTTCCTTGCGATTACACTGAATACCTAGCGGTCTTATTAAATCATCTTCTCTAGGAAAACGTTCACCTAATAATTTTATTTTCATTCCAGTTTCTTCATAAACTTCGCGCATAGCAGCTTCCTCTGGTGTTTCATTATCTTCCATATGACCGCCAGGCTGAAGCCATTTATTAAAAATACCATGTTTTACTAACAATATTTTTTTATTTTGCGGATTTATTACAAAAACTGATGCACAAAAATGTCTGTTCATTATATCACCGTTTATAAGTATAGCAAAATCATAAAATATTGTCTATTCTAAAATGTCATATTTTCTAACATTTACATTTTTTTCGTAAATCATAAGCTTTTCATTTTCATCTAAAGTAGCTAATAAAACATTACTTAAATCAATACCTTTTATTTTAAGTTCATGCATAAGCCATTTTTCATCTTTATTCATATTTTCTAAAATATTATTCATAATATTCCCATCAATAATAACATTCGCACATAAAGTAGGTTTTTCACCTTTAATATTTAAATCTTTTAATGTTGGATTTGCATATTCACTTTTTGGTAATATACTAAGCTGGCCATTAACTTCCATAACCGCATAAGCGATTTGACTAATATCGAAATACCCCTTACCACGGCACTCTTCTAATAAATCGTTAATATCAAATTTAACTTTTTTTAAGCCTTCCATTAATAATTTACCATCTTCAATTATAAGAGTTGGCTTCCCCATAAAAAACTTTCTTAAAGTAATACTTTTCATCGTAATAATAGAAACGATATACGCAACAAATCCAAAGACTAAAACCGCGACAATTCCATTCACTTCATTAGTATCAATATTAACGGTCATTTCCGCCGCAAAATTACCAATTGAAATACCAATAACATAATCAAACAAGCTAAGCTGAGAAACTTGTTTTTTACCAAGCATTTTTGTTACTAAAAAAAGCGCAACTAAGGAAATTAAACCGCGGTAGATAACTATACCAACTTCTGAAAAATCCATATTCATAAAAAGACTCATTCCTTTCACTTCGTTCAAGGCACACATAGGAATGAAAGCCTTGAATTAAATTTATTTTTCTATATAATATCAGTCTTGAAGGAGTGTGTACTACATAGCACGGAGTGGTGAGTTGCAGATTTCCTGCAATGCTTGGGATTAAACCAGCATAAAAAGAAGTGCAAATGCAGTTGTTTCAAGCACACATAAGTAGTTCCTTTGAGACTGTAGATT
>CALVRP010000063.1 GCA_944358665.1 uncultured Bacilli bacterium | reverse complement strand
CCATTATTTGCTTCTAAGGCTTTTTTACAATCCATCATACCAGCACCAGTTTTTTCTCTTAGTTCTTTAACTAAACTTGCACTTATCATTTTATACCCTCTTTCTATAAATAAAAGGTGATAAAATCACCTTAATTTAACGCTTCTATAAGTTCGGCTTTTTTCATAGCACTATAACCTTTAATGCCTTTTTCTTTAGCTATTTCACGAAGTTCCGCAACAGTTTTCGTAGATAAATCTACTTCGGCTTTTTTAGGTTCTTCTTTTTGAACCTTTGTTGTTTTTTCTTCTTTAGCTTCTTCTTTAGGCTTATTATTTTTAGCTTCTACTTTTTCAGATGATTTATTATTTTGTTTTTTGTTTTCAAATCGTGGTTTTCTATTATCTTTTTTCTTTACAGTTTCTAAGGCTTTTTTCATGATATCATCTTTATCATCTTTACGATTACCATTTGTATAATCAACAACTTTACCACCTTTAGCTTCAACGATAGCATTTGCCATAACACCAACAATTAATTTTACGGCACGGATTGCATCGTCATTACCAGGTATTACATAATCAACCATATCTGGATCACAGTTAGTGTCAACAATACCAAATACTGGAATGTTTAATTTTCTAGCTTCTCTTATTGCGATTTCTTCTTTTGAAGGATCAACAATAAACATTGCTGCTGGTAATTTATTCATACCTCTAATACCAGAAAGTAAGTTGTTTAATTTATCATACTCTTTTTTAATACCAATTACTTCTTTTTTAGGTAATACTTCGAATAAACCGTCTTTTTCCATTTTTTCGATTTCTTCTAATCTTCTAACTCTTCTTCTAATAGTTCTAAAGTTAGTTAAAGTACCACCTAACCATCTTGTATTTACATAGTAAGAATCACTTCTTAAAGCCTCTTCTTTAATTGCTTCACTAGCTTGTTTTCTAGTTCCAACAAAAAGTACTTTACCACCATTTTGAGCGATTGATTTTAAAGCTGAATAAGCTTCTTCAATTTTTTTCGCTGTTTTTTGTAAATCAATAATATAAATATCATCTCTTGCTGTAAAAATATATTCTTTCATCTTTGGATTCCATCTTTTAGTCTGATGACCAAAATGAACTCCAGCTTCTAATAAGTAGTTCATTGATACTACTGCCATTTTATCTTCCTCCTTTTGTTATTTCTTCTGAATATTTCAAAATTATACCACCAATAAGGCACTAGGCATAAAAATTCATATTCATGTAATTTAAAAAAGCCAATATTATTATATCATAATTATATGATTGTGCAAGAGAAAATTTAATTTTTTTATTTTAAATTATAATATATTAATCAGAAAAGACGTATAAAAAAAGAAAAGTAAAATTTAAAACTCTTTTCTTTTTAATTTAATTTTTCTTTAATTATACTACTTGCTTTTCCCATATCATATCTACCTTTTAATTTTGGCGATACTTCTTTCATAACTTTTCCCATATCTTTAGAACTTTCTGGTTTTACTGAATTAAAAGCTTCTTCTATTATCTGCATAGCTTCTTCATCAGTTAGTTGTTCGGGTAAATAAACCTTTAATATTTCTATTTCTGCATTAGTTTTTTGAATTAAATCATCACGATTACCTTTTTCAAATTCTTTAATACTATCATTACGACTTTTAATTTCTTTTGTTACTACACCAATTACTTCATCATCAGTAAGTTCGTGTTTCTTATTTAACTCTTCCATTTGTATAGAACCTTTAAGCATTCTAATAACCGCGAGTTTTTCTTTATTTTGGGCCTTCATAGCTTCTTTTAAATCATTTAATATTTTCTCTCTCATAAACATTTCCTTTCTAAAAAAACAGCAGTTATGCTGCTCTATTATATCTTTCTCTTCTTTCACGGCGGCGAGTAGCCTTAATGCCTTCTTTTTTTGCGTTTCTTCTTTTTACTCCTGGTTTTAAATATCCTTGATTACGTTCTCTTATTTGTGCACGGGAGCCATCTTTATCCACTTTTAAAGTTCTAAGGGCACTTTCAACATTGCCGTTACGCACGATTACTTTTGTTGCCATAAATATACCTCCCTTCTTAACTTAAGTTCATTATAACATTAAATACCTTTATTTACAAGTTTTTTTATTATAAAACAACAAAAAAGCGAGATTTCTCGCTTATAATGAACAAGTTGTTTTAGTTATAGCTCTTCTTATAGATGAACCAACTGCTTTACCTAATTCAAATAAAACGCTTATTCCTCTAGCTAAAGCATTTATTAAAGTAGCAGTTACAGTAACTGCTCCCCCTTGAATTTGTAAAAGTTCACTTTTATTTAATATCACGAATTACATTTTGAGGGATTTAAATATCCTTCAATTATTCCTATAATAAACGTTAAAGCTCCTCCTATAAACGTTGCTAAACCAAAACCATCTCCACCTGTAACATTTAATAATTCTTGTTTACTTAATTCGATAAACATTACCTCCTTCTTTCATCAATAATTATTTTTCCGCTATGCATTTTAATATATCTGTCAAACAAATCTAAATTATCGAGGCGATGGGATACAACTATAACTATTTTATCTTTATAGTTATTAAAAATATTTCTTAAGATTTGTCGTTCCATACTTACATCAATTTGGCTAAACCCCTCATCAATTAAAATAATTTTAAATTTTTGTAAAGCTCTAGCTAAAGCAATTCTTTGTTTTTGACCACCCGATAAGTTAAATGCATTTTCCTCAATTAACATATAATAACCAAGTGAATCTTTATTCAAAATATCGCTTGCCATACTAATATGCATAGCTTTTTCATAATCATTACCACGCAAAGTTAAATTATCTAGTAAAGGACCAGTAAAAAACACTTCATTTTGGCCAACGTAAACAATATTTTCATTAATAACCTTTTTATCTAAATAATTAATATCAATATCACCTAATTTAACCATATTTTTATTAACCTTATAAAATTTCATAATTATTTTTAATAAAGTAGATTTCCCACTACCACTAGGACCACTTATCAGTATTTTTTCCCCTATTTTTATATCTAAGTTAATGTTTTTTAAAATTTCATTTACATCATCATAGCTATACTTCAAATTATCAATTTTGATATTTAAATTAAGTTTCTTATAAATAAGTTTATTTTCTTCCTTATAATAAGTTAAATCTAAAATCCTATTTATAGCTTCATAGGCTTCTTTAATTTCTAAATCAAAATTTAAAACGTTACGAATAGACATTAGAAAATAAGAGGTTAAAATTAAATAAGTTAATAAAACGTTAGCCGACATTAATTCTTTTTGAACAAATGTTATAGCTATAAAAACTAATACTACTTGTCCAGTTGTACCAATAAAATCTTTTAGTAAATTTATATAATTATAAAACCTATCTAGTTTATAAGTACTTTCTATCTTCTTTTGATAATTTTTTTTAAATTTATCAGCCATTTTATTTTCAATTCCCAAGCCTTTAATCGTTTCAAAGCCACGAATAGTCTCAGTCATATACGACATTATTATAGCTTTTTCTTGATTTTCTTTAAAAACTAAATTACGAAGATTATTTTTAAATATCAGAATAATTAAAAGATAGAGTGCAAAAATTAGAAACACAACGAAAAACAACTTAGAATTTAAATAAATCAATATAATCATCGTAATTATTGACAGAGGCATATCAATAAATAAAGATAAGGAAACATTACTAATTAGTCCTCTTACATAAGCTAGATCATTAATGCGGCTAACCACTTCGCCAGTCGTTTTTCCGTGATAATAACTATACGGAAGATGAATTATTTGTTCAAATACCTTATTAGTTAAATCTTTATCAATCTTTTTATTTAGAAAAATTAATATTAAGTTTCTTAAAAACTCAAAAAACATTTTACTAATAAATAAAAGAAAAAATAAAATAAAAATCTTAGTCAAATGATTTTGATCAATGTTATCAAACACTAATTGTAAGAAAAACGAAGTAAAAATTGATAATATTGTTACTAATAATGATAACATAAATATTATTAATAAATATTTTTTATTAGAGATAACCATTTTTTTAATAAATTTTAATATTGATTCATTTTTCATTTTAACAATCGGTTTTATCGGATACATGTGCAAACTAACGCCGGTCCATATATTTTTAAAATCTTTAGGTTTAACTTTACTTATTTTTTTTGATGGATCAGCAATTAAAAGATAATTATCATGAATTTCATAGACCACCATAAAATGTTTGTAGGAGTTATCAATTATTACATTTGCGATAAAAGGTACAGGGTGTTTTTTCAAATTCTCATATTTATCTTTTATACCATAGGCCTTAAATCCTAACATTTCTAATGTGTTTATAATATGGTAAGCTGTAGTTCCATTTCTGGTTACTTTCAGCATTTCACTAAGTTCGCTCATACTGACAAAACCATTATAGTATTTAACAATCATATATGTGCAGGCAGCTGCGCAATCTTTTAACCCAGATTGTCTTATAAAAGGGTATTTTTTAACCATAAATCACCTTCCTATATATATCATAAGAGAAAAGATAAAAAAACCCTTTAAAAAAATTAAAAAAAATAAAAAAAGTTATTTTTGAAAAATTTTTATATTTTTTCCACCATAACTTTTTTCTTTAATAACTTGTAATGAACAATTTATAATTTCACTTTCATATTCACAAACTAAAAGGCCACCATCATTTAAAAGATTATTTTCCAAAATATAATTAATAGCTTTAGATATCAAGTGTCTATCATATGGTGGATCTAAAAAAATAATATCAAATTTTTTAGAAGTTGTTTTTAAATACTTTTTATAATCGCTTAAAACAATTTCTACATTTTCATCAATTTTATTTGTATTTTCTTTTAATATTTTAATCGCATTAGGACTATTATCAACAAAAACAATACTAGAAGCACCATTACTAACGGCTTCAATTCCTAAAGCCCCACTACCAGCAAATAAATCTAAACAAACACTACCCTTTAAATACGGATTTATAATCGCAAAAAGTGATTCTTTCACCCTATCCATAGTCGGTCTTGTACCATTTAGATTAAAACCATTTAGTTTTTTACCTTTATACTTTCCACTAATTACACGCATAGTACCACCTCAAAAATATTTTACCACATTTATCTTAAGGTGGACATAACTTTTTCCATCATTTCAATAGTTTCCAAAGTTCGCATTATTTTATCAGTCTTAGTAAGTTTGTAATTTCTTTTAACTTCCTCTTCAAAATATTTAAAGTTTTCCGGATCACGATTTAAATATTTGTACCAGAAAGAATTTTGCCTTAAATATTTTAAGTAGTTTTGATTTTCTTTTATTTTAAATTGTAATTCTAAAGTCATTAGTCCTCAAAATGTTTATAAATTGGTCTCGGTTTGTATTCGCTAGTAGGTGTTTTATTAGAAGACATATCTTGAAGCAAACCAACAACTCTTTGCAAACTACTTACACCATTTTGAATACTATCTAAATCAAGCCCCTTAAAAAAATTAGAAAAATCAAAACTTTCTTTGGTACTTACCGGCGCTGTCAAATAATTTTGCCAAGCACTATTATCTTCTCCATACATATCATAGATCTCAAAAAACTTTTGCCAAGTCATTTCGCCATTTTGAACATATTTAAGCAAAACAGGGTGCTGGCGTACAAAATTTTTAAACTCTTCTTTTTTACTCATAAAAAGACTCATTCCTTTCACTTCGTTCAAGGCACACATAGGAATGAAAGCCTTGAATTAAATTTATTTTTCTATATAATATCAGTCTTGAAGGAGTGTGTACTACAAAGCACGGAGTGGTGA
>CALVRP010000062.1 GCA_944358665.1 uncultured Bacilli bacterium | reverse complement strand
AGAACCATATCTCATCTCCTTAATCATGTCAATGAACGTCGAATCTTTCGATTCCGAGTGGAGGATAAGGGAGTCGAACCCTTGACCCCCTGCTTGCAAAGCAGGTGCTCTAGCCAACTGAGCTAATTCCCCAAATGAACATTGCTAGTAAATTATATCACATTATTTGAGAAAAAACAACCTTTTTTAAATAAAATATGAATTATTTTCATATTTTTAAGAGAGAGGTGATAATGTGAAAATATATAATGTAAAAAACGGTGATACGCTGGACAGTGTTAGTAGAAGTTTTAATATTCCTGCCGAAGACATAATTCAAGATAATCATTTATTTAGTGATAATAATCTTTTAGAAGGCCAGTCTTTAATTTTGATGGAGAATAAAAGACATATTGATGTTAATGGTTATGTTTATAGTAATATAAATCCAGATAATTTGTATGCAACGCTACCTTATTTAACTTATATTAGTATTTTTAGTTATGGATTTACGGACACTGGGAAATTAGTTAGTTTAAATGATACTAGTATTATAGATGAAGCTTTAAAAACTGATGTCGCTCCATTACTTGTTTTGACTAATAGTACAAATAATAGTAGCTTTGATAGTGATTGGGCTCATATGCTTTTGACGGATAATGAACTTCAGGAAACTTTAATTGATAACGTAGTAGAGATTATGTTAGAAAAAGAGTATTATGGTATTAACGTTGATTTTGAATATGTTTATCCGGAAGATAGAGAAAATTATAATTTATTTTTAGTTAAAGTTGCAAACGCTGTTCATGAACAAGGATTAATTTTAACTACAGCTGTTGCCCCTAAAGTAAGTGATGCTGAAACGAGTATTTTAAAAGGGGCAATTGATTATGAATTTCATGGAAAAGTAGCTGATAAAATAATTATTATGACTTATGAATGGGGTTATAAAAATGGTGAACCGATGGCTGTTGCTCCAGTAAATCAAGTAGAAAGAGTTCTTGCTTATGCGGTTAGTGTTATACCTAGTGAAAAAATTTTAATGGGTATTCCTAATTATGGTTATGATTGGGAAATTCCGTTTATAAAAGGACGATATGCGAAAAGTATTTCTAATATTGATGCTTATGAACTGGCCAAAAGAAAACAAGTACCTATCTCTTTTAATGAAACTTCAAAAGCCCCATATTTTAGATATAGTGATTCTACTGGGCAAATGCATGAGGTTTGGTTTGAAGATGCTAGAAGTATTCAAGCTAAGTTAGATTTAGTGGATAAATATAATCTTGGTGGTATTAGTTATTGGAATTTGATGAACTTTTTTACTCAAAACTTTAAGATATTAGAGGAAAATTATAAAATTAATAAACTATAAATTTACCTATATATAAAATTGTGCTATAATAATAGTATAATTTTTTTAGGTGGGGATTTTGGTGACTGATATTGAATTAATTAATGATTTAAAAAATGATTTACCAGAAACATTAGCGGCTATTGGTTATGGTTCTGGTTTTTATAAACAAAAAGGTTATGGTAAAAATGATAAACCAGATAAAGATATTATTTTTGTAGTGGATAATTTATATCATTTTTTGGCTGAGGATTATCATTTAAATCCAGACCATTTTTATGGTGGTGCTGATAGGAAGTATAAAAGAGTAAAAGATAAAAAGACAATGTTTTATTATCACAAGCTTGGTTGTTTAAAGTTCTGGAGAGGCGATTATAGATTTAAATTAATGGTGATTGAGAAAGATGCTTTACTTTATGATATTTTAACTTGGAAACATTATGGTATGGCTGCTAGACTTAGTAAACCAATCGTTTATGATAATTTACCGAATGATATTGAAAATGCAATCAAGTATAATCGTGAAGCCACTATTATTGCAGCTTTATTAAGTTTAACTGATGATAAAATTTCTAAAGAGGAATTGTATAAAAGAATTTCAAGTTTTTCATATCTTTGGGACTGGCGAATGATTCTTCATTCAGAAAAAAAGGCAAAAGCTGAAGATATTGTTGATGGTGCATTCATGTCATTTGAAAATAATTATGGAAAAAGTCCATTACTTAGTTTTGAAGGCGATATAATAGTAAATAGTCATCCTATTCAATTTGTTGATTATTTGCCAGAAGGCTTAAAAAAATATATCTTAAAAAATATTGATATAGAAAAGGTTGATATTTCTAATCAAAGTGATTTAGAACTAATAAGTGAGGCTATTATAAAGTATTTTAAACATACTAATCTCGCGAATACGCCGCTTGTAATGTATAGTTCTGCTAGAACATTGGGAATAAAAAAAACTGTAGGTCATGCGCTTTCAAAAAAGAAAAACGCCAAAGGTTGGTAACCTTTGTTTTTTTGACTTTTAATATAATATTTGATATAATTTTGGCGGTGATATTTATGAAAATTAATTCTGTAAATTTAGCTATTTCTGCTGTTAGAAGAAGCCAATATCCAACAGATAACAAATCAGAATATTTGCTTATTGGACGTTCTAATGTCGGCAAAAGTAGCTTTATTAATTCTTTAATAAATAGAAAAAATTTTGCGCGTACTTCTAGTAGACCAGGGAAAACTCAAACTATTAATTTTTATGAAGTTAATGAAGACTTTTATTTAGTAGATGCCCAAGGTTATGGTTATGCTGCGGTTAGTAAAACTAAGAGAAAGAAATTTGGTTTAATGATTGAAGATTATATTATTCATAGAAAAAACTTAAAACAGGTTTTCTTATTAATTGATTTTCGTCATCGACCAACTAATGATGATATTCTTATGTATAATTATTTAAAATATTATAAAATTCCTGTAACCATTGTCGCAACAAAGTGTGATAAAATAGGAATTACAATGCATCAAAAACAAAGAAATGCTATTTTAAACGATTTAGATTTAGTTGTTGGTGATGATTTTATTATGTTTTCTAGTGTGACTAAAACGGGTAAAGAAGAAATTTTAAGAAAAATAGAAATAACTAAGTAAATGTTACATTTAAAATTAAATTTCATACACTATCTTAGGTGGTATGATGAAACTAGTTTTTGAAGATAATAAGTTAGTTATCTTTTTAAATAAGTTATATATAAATAATTTTGATATTGAGGATAAAAGAGCGACTGAGAAATTTTTAAGAGATTTAATAAGCCGAATAAAAGTTAAATATGACTTAGAATTTGATGGTTATTATAATATAAATGTATATACTGATAATATATATGGTTTTATAATTAGTATCGAAAAAGAAAATTTGGAGTATTTTGATTATTTTAATGGACAAATAGAGTTTAGTGTTAAAATTATTAAAAGTGAATTTTTATATAAATTAGAAGAAATATTAGACAAAGAATTACTTTCAAAATGTATCATTTATAAGATAAAAGATAAATTTTATTTAAGACCAAAGGAAAATCTTACAACAAAAGAAATGGGTTGGCTTTTAGAAAATACTAGAATCATTTTTAATGCTAAAACCAAAGAAATTATGCAAAATAGTAAGATTGTGAAAGGGTGATAGTATGCGAAAACCAGTAGTTGCATTAGTAGGAAGACCTAATGTTGGAAAGAGTACAATATTTAACCGTTTAGTTGGTAAAAACATTGCGATTACTCAAGATACACCAGGTGTTACAAGAGACCGAATTTATGGAACGGCTAATTATCGCGATTATTCATTTCATGTAATTGATACTGGTGGAATAGATATAGCTGAAGGAAAATTTAATGCTGAAATAAAAGGACAAGCAGAGTTTGCTATCGATGAAGCAGACATTGTTTTATTTATTGTTGATGGTAAAGAAGGGCTTACCTCTAATGATTATGTTGTTAGAGATATACTAATTCACAGTAAGCGACCAGTAATTGTGGTAATTAATAAAACTGACACTAAACAGTTTAAAGAGCATGAATATGATTTTTATGAACTTGGTTTTGATACTTATATACCGGTAAGTGCGGAACAAAATGCTGGTTTTTATGATTTACTTGAAGAACTTACTAAAGATTTTAAAGAAATCCCAGATGATTATGATGATAGTATAGTTAAGTTTTCTATAATAGGAAGGCCTAATGTTGGTAAGAGTAGTTTAGTAAATGCTATTTTAAATGAAGAAAGAGTAATTGTTAGTGATGTGGCGGGTACTACTCGTGATGCGGTCGATACGCCGTTTACTTATCATGGAGAAGAATTTGTGGTTATTGATACAGCCGGTATGCGCAGGCGTGGTAAAATTTATGAAACTGTTGAAAAATATAGTTTACTTAGGTCTTTAAGAGCCATTGACCGTAGTGATGTTTGTTTACTTGTAATTGATGCATCTGTTGGAATTATTGAACAGGATAAACATATTGCGGGGTATGCAAAAGAAGCTGGTAAGGCCATTGTTATTGTCGTTAACAAATGGGATACAGTAGAAGATAAAGATAAAAAAATGAAAGAATTTACTAAAGAAATTAGAAATAATTTTCAATTTATCAGTTTTGCGCCAATTGTATATTTATCGGCTTTAACTAAAAAAAGAATTCATACGTTAATGCCTGAAGTTATTAGAGTAAATGAAAACGCAAAAAGGGAAGTAAAAACAAGTATTTTAAATGATATTATTACTGACGCTTATGCTCTTAATTTACCGCCAACTTATAAAGGCAAAAGACTTAAAATATATTTTTCATCTCAAGTAGATATAAAACCACCAACGTTTAATATTCAAGTTAATAGTAAAGGATTAATTCACTTTTCTTACGAACGTTATTTAGAAAATAAAATAAGAGAAAATTTTGATTTTGAAGGTACACCAATTGTTTTAAGGTTTAAAAATAAAGGTGAACAGTAAAAGATTCTTAATACTAAGGATCTTTTTATTTTTTATAAAAAAACAAAATATAGTAAACGCACTTTTATAACTTCTACATATAATAATGTAGGAGGTTTTGGAATGAGATTTTCAGATAATTTTTTTGATAAAATAGAAAGAAAAACAAATGTTGGGAAGCAAACTATATTAGATTTAGCTAATAAGCTTCAACAAAATGATTTAAAAAATGAACAAACTTTAAGAGAGGTTATTCAGGAACTTGGTCAAATGACTGGGAAAGCAGTAACTAAAGAAAAAGAGGATAAAATTGTTGAAGCGGTAGTAAATGATAAGGTTCCAAAAGATATAGATAAATATATATAGGTGAAAAATGATAAGAGCGGTAATTTTTGACATGGATGGCTTGATGTTTGATACTGAACGATTGTGGGTGGAAGAAGGTAAAAAACTATCTAAAAAATTAGGGTATGAAATTTCTGAAGAATTATTTTTTAAAACAATAGGTATGAAAAATGAGGATGCAAGTATTTTATTTAATAAAACATTAGGATATGATTTTCCTTTTTTATCTTTTAGGAAAATATATCATAGGTGTATAAATCAAAAATTACAATTTGAAAAAATTAAAGAAAAACTAGGATTAAGAGAATTGTTAGTGTATTTAAAAAACAATAAATATAAAATTGCGATAGCATCTTCTAATAAGAGGGAAAGAGTTAACCTATACTTAAAATCAGCTAATATTAATCCTAGTTTTTTTGATGCTATTATAAGTGGTGATGATGTTTTATTTGGTAAACCGGATCCAGAAATCTTTCGGTTAACATGTGATGCCTTAGAAGAAAAACCAACTAATACTTTAGTTTTAGAAGATTCTATTAATGGATCCTTAGCTGCTATAAAATCTGGGTGTCATCTAATTGTTATTCCTGATATTATAACGCTACCAACAACGTTAATTTCTATGGCTGATAGTAAAGAAGATAGTTTAATGAATGTTATAGATGTATTAAATAAACAAAATAAGCCCATATAGAGCTTATTTTTTTATATTTAACACTGGCCTGTTATTATTGAAGAAAAATCACTACCGATTGTATTAGCATTAGTTGTTGTCCAATTTGGACCTACATAAACATTTTGGGGTTTTGAATTATAAGAAAACATAGAACGCATATCAGTAACTGCCGAAGTGTTAAAATTACATAAATTAAGTGTTATTATATTTTTACAGTTTTCGAACATCCATGCCATACTTGTTACATTTCTGGTATCAAAATTACTTAAATTTAAGCTAGTTAATTTTTTACAATTAGAAAACATACCTGCCATAGAGGTGACTTTACTAGTATTAAAATTAGATATATTTAATTCAATTATATTTGAAGCATTTGAAAACATCCATGCCATATTTATTACGTTTCTAGTTTCA
>CALVRP010000061.1 GCA_944358665.1 uncultured Bacilli bacterium | reverse complement strand
ACTGCAATGTTTTTATTTCTTTAAAACAAACAATTTAAAAATCAAATTAGCTGAATAGACAAAGAAGAATTAGTATATTGATGGTGAAAAAATAAAAAATAAAGCTAAAGAATTTGAAATAAATATTATTAAAGGAACAGAAATGTTATTACCTACAAAAGAACTACATAAAATATTCCTTGATGAATAGGCAAACTTCCATAGTTTGCTTTTTTGTATTAAAATATGTTATAATTAATAAGGTTTTTTTATGACGAAAGAAAGGAGAAAAAAATGAGTAAAATTAAAATATTTGCTTTAGGCGGACAAAACGAAAACGGTAAAAATATGTATATAGTCGAAGTGGGCAAAGATATTTTTGTTTTTGACGCTGGTTTAAAGTATGCGGATGATAAAATGCTGGGAATTGATTATATTATTCCTACATATGATTATCTTAAAAAAAATGCAAGTAGAGTCAAAGGTATATTTATAACTCATGGTCATGATGAACACATGGGAGCTCTATCGAACATTTTAAAAGAAATTTCAACTTTAAAAGTATATGCGACAGCGTTTACTTTGGAAATCATTAAGGAGGATTTAAAAGCTGAAGGATTACCTTTAGATAATCTTATCTTAATAAAACCACATCGTAAGCTTGAATTTGGTGAAAATTCTATTTTTCCAATTTCTCTTACACATACAGTGCCAGATACTGTAGGTTATGCCTTATATACTAAAGACGGTGTTATATTTTATACGGGTAATTTTGTATTTGATCCAACAATGGTTGGACATTATAAAACAGATATTGGTAAACTTGCCTATGTTGGCAAACAAGGTGTTTTATGTTTAATGAGTGAATCATTATATGCGGATAAAAAAGGTTTTACTTCACCAAATCACAGAACAAGTGGTATTATTAGTGAAATATTAAATAAAAATCAAGGTAGAATATTATATAATATTCATCAAGCGCAGCTTTACCGTATTCAAGAACTTTTAAATGAAATTAAATCAACAGATAGAAATGTCGTTATAATGGGAAAAAGATTGGAAAGTGTAATTTTAAAAGCGATTGAACTAAAATATTTAGATTTTGATAGAAAAAGAATCAGTAATATTCATCATGTAAATGATGAAAAAGTAGTAATTATTGTATCAGATGAAATTGAAAGACCATTTTCAAATTTACAAAGAATAGCAAGGGGTTATGATAAATTTGTTAAAATAACTGATGAAGATACAATTGTTTTTGCTTCACCAATTTTAGATGGTATGGAGAGTACTGCTACTAGATTAATGGATAGAATCGCTAAAATAGGAGCTAATATTGTGACTTTATCATCGAAAAAATATTTATCACATCATGCATCTAGTGAAGACTTGATGTTAATGCTAGATCTTATGAAACCAAAATATTATTTTCCAGTAATTGGTGAATATCGTCATCAAGCTGAGAATGCTAAAGTGGCAAAACAACTTGGAATGACTGATGAAAATATTTTATTAAAATTAAATGGTGAAGTAGCATATTTTGAAAATGGAAAGTTAATAGATAAAGGTATGAAAGTACCGGTGGATGATATTTTAATTGATGGTCTTGCTGCTGGTGATGTTGGAGAATTAGTTCTTAAAGATAGAGAACTTTTAAGTGATAATGGTATTGTTATTATTACGGCAACAATTGACAGAAAAACTAAAGAATTATTAGCAGGACCAGAAGTATTAACTCGTGGATTTATCTTTGTAAAAGAAAATACAGAATTAATTAAAGAAGCTGAAAGAATTTCTTTAGAACTTATAAAAGAGCATACAAAAGAAAGTCATATAGACTTTTCTAAAATTAAAAACGATGTTAGAGATAAAGTTGGAAAATATTTTTATAAAGAAACCGAATGTAAACCAATGGTTTTAATTGTTATTGAAGAAGTATAATGCTTCTTTTTTTATTTGATATCTTCTTCTTGTTTTCTTCCCATTAAATAATCCAAAGAAACATTGTAAAGTTGTGAAAGCAAAAATAAAACATATAAAGGAGGTATACTTCTTCCTGTTTCATATCCTGAATAAGTTCTTTGCTTAATATTTATTTTTTGGCATAATTTTTCTTGAGAATAGTTATGCCTTTTTCTTAAACGTTTTATTCTAGTTGTAATAATATTTACATCAATTTTTTTACAGTAATAATTTATTTTATTATTAGAAAGACCTGTAATGTAATCTAAACTGGTTTGAAAGAAATTAGCAAATATATTAATTTTGTCTAAAGGAAAATTACAAAATCCTCTTTCCCATTGTGCATAAACATCTCTAGTTGTATTTAAAATATTAGCCATTTGTTTTTGTGTTAAGTCATTATCAACACGAAGATCGTTAATTCTTTTGAATTTGATTGCCATAGTATCACCTAAATTTATTTTATATTGAAAAAAACAGGGGATTGACTTTTGTGAAAATATAGGCTAAAATGTTGTTGGAAAGTAGATAAAAATATAATAATTATTTTTATAATAGAGATAATAAAAGTAGAGGTGGTAGTATGAGACGGGATAAAAAACGCAACAAAATAATAATATTTATATTAATAGGAATTGTATGTATGATGGGAGTCGGTTACGCGGCTTTCCAAACTCAGTTAGATATCAAAGGAAATACGGAAATAAGTAGTGAATGGAATATAAAAATAATAAGTGCGGAAGTTAGTGATACTGGTGGTTCTGGCGAAAATGTTAAAAATACTTATACTGATTTAACGGCAAACTTAGAAGCCAATCTATATAGTAAAGGAGACTATGTAGAATATAATGTTATAGTAGAAAATGCCGGAACATTTGATGCGAAATTAGATACCTTAGGCATAACTAATAGTAATAATGAAGCGGTTAAAATAACAAGTACAGGACTAGTAAAAGGACAGTCTCTTTATAAAGGAGAAACAGCTACCTTAACAGTAAGAATAGAATATAATCCAAACTATGAAGGGGATGCAAGTGGAACTAGTGGAGAGACCACAATAGATTTAGGATTTGTTCAAAATAGTGAAGGAACGATAGAACCAACAGTAGATCATTTAGTAACATATGACTACACTACTAATGGGGGAGAAAGTACCACCGCAGAGGATGAATATGTCGCAGAAGGAGAAAGTATCAACTTAAGTTATACGGCAACCAAAACTAATTATGAATTCAAAGGCTGGAATACAAATGCGCAGGCTGCTGAAGGTTTAACCGATTTAACGATGGGAACGGAAGATATCACGTTGTATGCGATATTTGAAGCGATAGATACTACGCCACCAGTAATAGAAAGTATTAATACAAGTGCAACCACAAATAGTATAACGGCAGTAGTAATCGCAAATGATGAAGAGAGTGGAATAAGCAAATATGAATTTAGTATTGATGGTGGAAAGACTTGGATAGATAATGGAGTAAGTAATACATATACATTTACCGGATTAAAACAAGGGACTTCATATAATATCCAAGTTAGAGTAACAAATGGAGTAAATTTAACAGCGGAAAAAGAAACAAGTAAAGGAATTGATTTAATAAATGGCATAGTTAATGAAGGTGATGGATTATACCCAGATGATTATGAAGAAGGAAGGTACGTCTATAAAGGAACAGAACCAGATAACTATGTATGGTTTAATAATGAGTTATGGCGAATAGTAAGTCTTGAATCAGATGGAACAATGAAAATCATTAGAAATAATAGTTTAGAAACGGAAATGTCTTGGGATAATAATTCTAGTAATGATTGGAATGAAGCGTCTTTAAATACTTATTTAAATGGAGATTATTATGATAGTTTAACAAGTGTTGCTCAAAGTCAAATCGAATCTCATAACTGGAGTATTGGTGAGATAACAGATGGGAACAATGATTTAAATGCTCAAATAGATGAAGAAAATAAGACGACATCGAATGGTGATATAGGTTTAATAGCTTTAAGTGATTTTTTGAGAGCTAATAATAATATGGAGCAATGTGGAACTTATAGTTTAAATAATGGTAATGTTGAAACATGTGAAAAAACAAATTGGTTAGTCAATTCTACAGATTTTGCTTGGACAATAACTACATCTAATGGTAGTAAGGTAGTTTATGTTATAGCCAATGGCCTTATAGATAACTATGGACCTAATGGAAAATCTTCAGTAAAACTTAGTGTATATTTAAAAGATAGCGTAAAGATAATGGGTGGAAGTGGAACCAGTGATGATCCATATCAACTTGGAAATAGTGTATCTACATCAAAAGTGCCAGGCGCAACCTTTAGTCAATATACAGAAGCAGGTAAGATAATAGTAGCTGTACACTTTCCAGAAGGATGCGGAGATAAATACACTTGTACATATACAGATGAAGCTGGAGAAGAACACGAATGGAAAAGTGAAGTTGCTGAAGTAGAATTTACTGATGAAGGAGTTATAACGGCAACCGTAAGCGATGGAACAAATGAAGTAACAAGTAGTTATACAGTAGTATGGCAAAGAGAAGCTGATTTAGAATATACTGGAGATGTTCAAACATATACAGCCCCAGCAGATGGTTACTATAAAGTAGAGTTATGGGGAGGACAAAGCGGTACCGGTTCAGAAACTGTAGCAAACGGAAAAGGATCATATACTAGTGGCGAAATATATTTAGAAAAAGGAACTAATTTATATTTTTATGTAGGTTCAACTGGTGATGATTCTGAAGTATGTAGAAAAACAGCCTTCTTTAATAATGGTGGTATAGTAACAGATAATGGTAATGGAAAATGTGGAGCTACTGGTGGAGGTGCTACTGATGTAAGGTTAGTATCTGGAGAATGGAATGATGTTACTTCTTTACGTAGTAGAATCATGGTTGCCGCTAGTGGTTCATTTAGAACTGATGGTGGCGATTTAATAGGTCAGGAGTATTATGATTCAACCGATGAATATTATCCATATATTGGAAAGAAGGCAACTCAAACAAGTGGCGGTGTTGCTCCAACAAAATATAGTGTTGCGATTTCAAATGGAACTGCTGGCGGCTTTGGATATGCTGGTAATGGTGGAGCGAGTGCCTCATCTACAAGAACTGGTGGAGGAGCAACTGGCGGTTCGGGTTATTATGGAGGTTCTGGTGCTTCGGGATTAGCTAATGGAACATTTGCCGGAGGAAGTGGTTCTTCATATATTTCTGGATATGCAGGCGTTAATTCTATAACATCAGAAACCTCAGAAACACACACCAACCAAACTAATCATTATTCTGGTAAGTATTTTATAAATACAGATATGATTGCTGGAAATAATGGTGGTGATGGGAAAGCTAAAATAACCTATATTGATGATCCAAGTAGCCCTGATAGTTCTAAAATAAAGAGGGTTAGATATATCAAAGATTGTACTAATGGAACAACCCATGATGAAACTAATCAATGGCTAGAAATCCAAGCTATAAGTTACGGTGTGAATGTTGCTAAAGGCGCAACGGTTACTTCAACTTCGCCCGCAGAAGATGGAAGAGATGTTAGTTATATTGTAGATGGTATTATGGATGATACTACAAAGTTTTTCCAACCAGTAAATGATGGGAAGCAATGTGTGATTGTTGATTTAGGAAAAGAATATGATTTAGAAGAAATCGGTGTTTGGCATTATTATGTTGATCGTTCAAGTAATAATAATGTGACATCGGTAGCTGGTGAGAATGAAATATATAGGGAAGTATATAATGACGGAAGTTATACAGATTCGTCAAAAGGAAATCATATAACAAAAGATATAACACAGCCACAATTTAAAGAAGAAAAAAATATAACAACTGATGTAGATATATTATTTCCTGGTGGTTGTGGTGAAGATTACATTTGTTCATACATAAAAGATGGCGGCGAAGAAATTACAGTTACCGAATCAACAAAGGTATCGTTTACCGATAGTGGAACATTGGTGGCTAAGATAAAGCATCCTTCTGGTAAAGTAGTGGCTAGTGCTTATACTGTTCATCGTAATAGCTTATATGTTTCAAATAGTGGTAATGATAGTACCGGTTTAGGTACTAAAGAAAAACCTTATAAAACATTAAATAAAGCTTACGATGAAGCAGATTATATATCTACTATTTATGTTATGGATGACTTAACTGTGAATTCTGAAATGACTTTAGACGAAGATAAAAATATAAATCTTACAAGTTATAGTGAAACCGGCGAAGCTAATTCTATAATTCGTGCGACTAATTCAAATTCCAATATTATTAATCAAACAAATGGTTCTTTAAGACTCGAAGATATTATAATAGATGGTAATAATGTGGAAACTAATCACGCTTTAATTGTTGTTGATGCTTCTTTGCTAATCGAAGAAGGTGCTATTATTCAAAATGGTATTAATATCAATGAAGGAGAAACAGATGAAATTGGTGGCGCGATTGCCGGCATTGGTGGAACAATTACTATAAATGGTGGGATAATTAAAAATAATACAGCGAAAGATGGTGGTGCTATATATTTAAGGCAAGATGCCACAATGACTATTGATGGCGCTAATATTACAAATAATACGGCAACCTCATCAAATGGTGGATTATATATTGAAAAAGGAAATACTTATACATATAATTCAGGTGTTATATGTAACAATACACCAACTAATGGATATGAAAGATGCTCATAATGAAATTATAAATTAAATATTAATGACAGTAATAAATAAAACACGGCCTATCTTATTTTCCCGTCTCATTGGTAGGCCGTGCTTTTATATTGAAAAAAATATGTAATTATGGTATTATCATTAAAGAAAAGAAGGGATATTTATGCAAAAACCATGTTTAAAAGAAGCTAAAGTAAGAACTAATAGTGTTGTTAAAACTAGGGATTATCATATTGATGATTCTTTAAAGACGCTTGGTAAAAATAAAAAATATTTTATTAGAACTTATGGCTGTCAAATGAATGAGCACGACACCGAAAATATAAAAGCGATTTTAGAAGATATGAGCTTTACGGAAACCGATGAAATGGAAAATGCAGATTTAATTTTACTTAATACTTGCGCAATTAGAGAAAATGCTCATAATAAAGTATTTGGAATGATCGGTAGAATCAAACATTTAAAAGAGACGAAGCCTAATATAATTGCTGGTATTTGTGGGTGTATGGCGCAAGAAGAAGTTGTTGTTGATGAAATATTAAATAAATATAATTGGCTTAATTTAGTTTTTGGAACTCATAATATTGATAATTTACCTAATTTACTTCAAAAAGTTTATGCTGGTGAAAAGCAAATAGAAGTTTATAGTATCGAAGGTGATATTACTGAAAATATGCCAGCTAAAAGAGATAGTAAATATAAAGCTTGGGTAAATATCATGTATGGCTGTGATAAATTTTGTACTTATTGTATAGTTCCTTATACTAGAGGTAAACAAAGAAGCAGAACAATGAATGACATTATAAAAGAAGTAATGGATTTAAAAAGTCAAGGTTACAAAGAAGTTACTTTACTTGGCCAAAATGTTAATGCTTATGGTAAAGATTTAGATGCTGATTATGATATGAGTGATTTATTAGAAGCTGTAGCTGAGACAGGGATAGAAAGAGTTAGATTTATAACATCTCATCCTTGGGATTTTACTGATAAAATGATTGATGTAATCAAAAACCATGATAATGTAATGCCATATATTCATTTGCCATTACAATCAGGTTCTGATCGAATATTAAAATTAATGGGCAGAAGATATACTAAGGAAAGCTATTTAAAATTATTTAATAAATTAAAAGAAATTCCTAATGTTTCAATTACAACGGATATAATTGTTGGTTTTCCAGGAGAAACAAGAGAAGATTTTGAAGAAACCTTAGATGTAGTAAACACTTGTAAATATGATTCGGCGTTTACTTTTATCTTTTCGTCTAGAGAAGGAACCCCAGCGGCTAAAATGAAAGATGATATTTCTTTAAAAGAAAAAGAAGATAGACTTCATGAACTTAATGTTTTAGTTAATAAATATGCGAAAGAAGCAAATGACAAATATTTAAATAAAGAAGTTTTAGTTTTATTAGAAGGAAAAAGTAATAAAGGTGATAACTTAATGGGGTATACTGAAACAATGAAGCTTGTTAATGTTAAAGCTTCAGAAGAATATTTGGGTCAAATTGTTAAAGTAAAAATAACTGAAGTTAAAACTTGGAGTATGGACGGAGTAATTGTAAAGTAATTACTTTTTTCTTGCCAAAATGCTTATAATTTGCTATGATGATAGTGGGAGTGTGAGAGCGTGGATAATAAAAAAGGACAAGAAAAATTAGATAAAATTGAAGATGAAAATTTAAGCGATGAAATAGTAAATAATTTAGAAGACGCCATTGAAGAAAGTACTAATAGTGCTTTAATTAGGCAAAATAAAAAACATAAAAGAAAAGTAGTTATTATTTCTTTAATAATAGTTGTTTTAATTGCTATTTTAGGTATTATTTTTTATATTTTAAATAATCCGCGACTCATTTTTACTTCGGCTGTTAATAATATGTTTAATACTTTAGAAGAAAATGTTCGTAATGTTAGGGATAGTAATATCAGTAGTGCTGGAACTATTGATGAAAAATATAATAACAGTATTTCTACATTTAATAATTTATCAGTAAGTGAAGAGAATGTAACACCTATAATAAAAGGGGTTAAAACGGCTTTTTTAGAAGCGATAAGTAGTGAAAAAATAGTTGGTAATGATATGACGATTAAAGTTAACGGTAGGGATGTTGAAACTAATAGAGTATCTTTAGTTATTAACGAAAACAATATTGATGATGTTAATGATAAATTTATCACTAATTTAAAAAATAATGAGGACTTTTTAAATGCATATAGTAAAATCAGTGATTATACTAAAGATGAAATAGAGGAAAAGCTAAATGATTTAAGTCCAGATAATTATATTTCACCACTGACGATTAGTATTTATACTACCGGAATCACTAGAGAATTTGTAAAATTAGAAATTTCTAGAGAAGTAAATAATACAACTAGTGTAATTAATATAACTAAGTTATCTGATAATAATTATGATTATAAAGTTGTGAAACCAAATGAAAGTCTATCAGGGACGATAACTTTTAATAACAATGATATAATTATCAGTTATTCTGATTATGATAACGAAACGGTAGTAAATCAAGGAACATTAACTGTTCAAAGACAATATTAAAGAATTCTTTTGTTAATTCTTTTTTTTGGTTAATTTAACGTAGTACTTTTTGGTCACTTTTTTCCTGAGCTTGCATACATTAAAGTGAGGGGTGATATGGTGGCATCATATAAAGAAATCGTAACCAAAGCAGTTGTGGGTAAAGGTAAAAAAGCATTTAAAAATACTTATACAGTAGAAGCTGATCATGAACCTTCAACTGTTCTTGGATGCTGGGTAATTAATCATCAATTTAAAGGTTATAAAGCAGGAGATAAAGTCGGTGTTGATGGATCTTTTGATGTAAACATTTGGTATTCTTATGATAATGATAGTAAAACAACAGTTATTAATAAAAAGATAGAATATAATGAACTATTTAATGTTAGAATCAGAGAAAATGCTGATTTATCAGGTGATACAGATATTATCGTTCGCTCATTAAGACAACCAACTTGTTCTAGTGTAAATCCGCTTGAAGGTAAAACTATTTCTTTTAACATTGATAAAGAACTTGGTGTTGAAATAGTAGGTGAAACAAAGGTTAAAATCGCGGTAGAAGATGAAGAAGATCCTTGGGATGAAATTGTCGATGATATTGATGAGGAAACTTTAAACGAAATTGATGAAAATGTTAACGAAAATTACATATAATGAAAAGATAACCAAAAAGTGTTGACACTTCGTTTTTTATATGTTAAAATGTTTAAAGAAATGGAGGGAAAAACATGGCAGTTAAATTAAGACTTATGAGAATGGGTGCGAAAAAGAAACCATTTTACCGTGTAGTTGCTGCAGATTCAAGAACTAAAAGAGATGGTAAATACATCGAACTTGTAGGAACTTATAATCCTATTACTGAACCAGCAGAAGTAAAAATAAACGAAGAAGTAGCTTTAAAATGGTTATCACAAGGTGCTATCCCAACTGATACTGTAAGAAGTTTATTTAGTAAGCAAGGTATTATGGAAAAATTCCATAATCAAAAAAACAAAAAAGAAAGTAAATAATTTATGGATTTAAAAGAATTAACTGAATTTTTAGTAAAGAGTTTAGTTAAAGAACCTGATATGGTTTCAGTAAAAGAGTTAAAAGATGAAAATTTTATTACAATAATTGTAATGGTTCCCAAAGATGAAATGGGAAGAGTTATTGGCCACAAAGGAAGAATTATTAATGCTATTAGAACGGTTGTTTCAGCTAGTAGCTATATGAATGATTTACCAAAAGTTAAAATAGAGGTCGATTCATTTTAATATAACTATTTAATTAGTTATATTTTTTTGATATATGTAAATAAAATATGATATAATGAATTTGGTGATTTGTATGAGATTAAAAAACAGTTTTTTCTATACTTTAAGAGAAGATGTGAAAGATGAAGATTCTGTAAGTGGTAATTTGCTTGTAAGAAGTGGAATGATAAAAAAATCCGTAAGTGGTATTTATATGTTTATGCCACTTGGTTTTAGAGTAAAGCAAAAGGTTGAAAATATTATTCGTAAAGAAATGAATGATGCCGGAGCTAGTGAATTATTAATGCCATTTTTATTACCAGCTGATGTTTTTGAAGCTTCAGGAAGATTATCTTCCTTTGGTGATGATATGTTTAGATTAAAAGATCGCTATAAACGTGATTATTTACTTGGGCCAACGCATGAAGAATTATTTGTAATTGCCGCTAAAGAAAAAATAAAATCTTACCGTGATATGCCATTTAATTTATATCAAATAGGTGATAAATTCAGAGATGAAGCACGTCCTAGATATGGACTTATTAGAACTCGCGAGTTTACCATGAAAGATGCTTATAGTTTTGATATTGATGAAAAGCATACTGATATTGCTTATACTAAAATGACTA
Organism: uncultured Bacilli bacterium; assembly: GCA_944358665.1. Classification (GTDB taxonomy): domain Bacteria; phylum Bacillota_I; class Bacilli_A; order RF39; family UBA660; genus Coprosoma. Next base: position 3,240 of record CALVRP010000061.1, on the reverse strand, counting down.
AAGCTTATCATAATATCTTTGATGCTTTAGATTTAGATTATCGAGTAGTAAAAGCTGACACTGGAGCTATGGGTGGACTTTTATCAGAAGAATATCAAGCAATAAGCAATATTGGCGAAGATACTTTAGTTATTTGTGATAATTGTGATTTTTCTTCAAACATTGAAATTGCCCCAGTAAAAAGTGATTTTAAACAAGAAAAGCAAGAAAAACCTTACGCGTTAGTAGAAACACCTAATGTAAAAACTATTGAAGATGTTGTTAATTTCTTAAATATTGATATTAATGATACTGTCAAAACTTTAGTTTATAATGTTGATGGAGAAATTATTATGGCACTTATTAAAGGTGACAGGGAACTTAATGATACAAAACTTCGTAAATTATTAAATGCGACTAGTGTAGAAATGGCTACTGAAGAAGAACTTAAAACTATAACTACAGGTACATTTGGTTCTTTAGGTCCAATTGGTATCGAGGCTAAAATAATTGTCGATAATGAAGTTTTAAATATGATTAATTTTGTATGTGGTGCTAACAAAGAAGGTTATCATTATATTGATGTTAATTTAAGTGACTTTAAAATTTATAAAGCTGGTGACATTGTTAATATAACAGAAAATGATAAATGTCCACATTGCGGGAGAAAAATAACTTTTAAAAAAGGTATTGAAGTAGGTAATACATTTAAACTTGGAACAAAATATTCGGAAGCTTTAGGTCTTAATTATTTGGATGAAAACAATAAATTAAAACCAGTAGATATGGGCTGTTACGGAATTGGAACTGCAAGATGTATTTCAGCTGTTGTCGAGCAACATCATGATGAAAACGGTATTATTTGGCCGGTTTCCATCGCGCCTTTTACCGCATGTATAGTTCTTATTAGTAATAAAGATGAAAAAGCTAAAGAAGTAGCTGAAAAACTTTATCAAGAATTAGAAGAAAATAATATTGATACTTTATTTGATAATCGTGATGAAAGACCAGGGGTTAAATTTAAAGATATGGATTTAATTGGTATTCCTTATCGTATAACTGTTGGTAAAAAAGTAAGTGATGGTTTAGTAGAATTAAAAACTCGTGATGGAAAAGTCAATAAAGATGTAAAAATTGAAGATATTATTAAAGAGATTAAAAATATTTAGTCTCTTTTTTTTGACATTTTATCACTATCAAGAATATTAAAATAAATTCGGTGATAAATATGTATATTGAAGTTTTATTTCTTTTTAACTTTCTTTTAGATTTTCTTCTTTTAATGACTACTAATATTTTATTAAAGAGAAGAGCTAAAATATTTAATTTAATAATAGGGGCTTTTATTGGTAGCTTAAGTATTATTATTTTATTTTTAAATATTAATAGCTTGCAGCTTATAATTTTAAAGGTTTACTTAAGTATTTTAATGAATTTATTTACTTTTTATTATAAAAATTTTAAATATACTATTTATAATATCTTAGTTTTTTATTTAGTTAGTATTAGTATTGGTGGTTTTTTATATTTGTTTAAATTAAATTTCGGCTATAATTCTTTGATTATTTTATTCATACTTTGTCCAATAGTTATATATATTTATATTAAGCAAATGAAAATGTTAGAAAATAGAAAAAATAAGTATTATGACGTTTTAATTTATATTGGTAATAAAACTCTCAGTTTAACAGGTTACTTAGATAGTGGTAATAGCTTACGGCATAAAAATAATATGGTTATTATTACAAACTTAAAAAATACTTTTTCAAAAAAAGTTATTTTAGTTCCTTATACTACTATTAGTGGGACTGCACTTTTAGAATGTATTAAAGTAAAAAAAGTTATTGTTAATAATACTGTTTTTGACAAAGTTTTATTAGGGTTTAGTACTAATATGAATATTGAAGGGGCTGAAGTACTTTTAAATAAAGAAATGGAGGGACATAATTGTTAGAAAAGATTAAAGAATTTATCAAAATAATTTTAGGTAAAGATCAAGTATTTTTCATAGGTAGTAGTGATAAACTTCCCGCACCACTTTCTAAAGAGGAAGAGGTGAAATATGTTCAAAAAGCAATGGATGGTGATAAAGTCGCTAGAGCAAAATTAATTGAGCATAATTTACGTTTAGTTGTTTTTTTGGCTAAAAAATATGAAAATACTGGCGTTGATTTAGAGGATTTGGTTAGTATTGGTAGTGTTGGACTTATTAAAGGTGTTAATACTTATAAACTTGATAAAAATATTAAACTAGCTACTTATGCATCTAGGTGTATTGATAATGAAATCTTAATGTTTTTAAGGAAAAATAAAAGAAGAAAAGGGGAAATAAGTTTTGAAGATAATTTAAGTTTTGATTCTGAAGGAAATGAATTACATTTAGAAGATATTTTAGGAACTGAGGATGATATTGTTACTAAAGGATTAGAAAAAGAAATTGAAAAAAAATTACTTTATAAAGAAATAAACAAATTAAATGAAAGAGATAAAAAAATTATGGTTTTAAGATATGGACTTTTTAATAATGAGGAGATGACTCAAAAAGATGTTGCTAGTTTACTTGGTATCAGTCAGTCCTATATTTCTAGAATTGAAAAAAAAGTTATTAAAAAATTAAAAAATTTAGATAAATAAAAAGCTATTGATTTTAATTGAGTCAATAGCTTTTATTATTAATTATAAAGAAGAATCACATTTGCATTTTCCGGTAGCTCCGGTTGGTCCAGTAGGTCCTGTAATTCCTCTTGGCCCTGTAGGCCCCGTTGGCCCGGTCGGCCCTGTTGCTCCAGTAGCTCCGGTCGGTCCAGTAGGTCCAGGTATTCCAATAGCCCCAGTAGCACCGGTAGCCCCAGTGGCACCATCGGTTCCGTCTTCTCCATCTAATCCATCAAAACCTCTTGGTATTACAAAGTCTAAAATATGATTTGGTCCACCTGATGTATCAGTAACAGCTGCATCAGTTCCAGCATCACCAGTTGTAGTATTACCAACAGAGATAGTTTCTGCAGTTCCGTCTTCACCCGTTGGTCCTGTAGGCCCTGTTGGTCCAGTAGCTCCAGTTGGTCCAGTAGTACCCGTTGGTCCAGTAGCACCCGTTGGTCCTGTAGGCCCTGTTGGTCCAGTTGCTCCGGTAGCTCCAGTTGGTCCAGTAGCACCCGTTGGTCCAGTAGCACCCGTTGGTCCAGTAGCTCCGGTCGGTCCAGTTGCTCCAGTTGCCCCAGTGGCTCCAGTTGCTCCGGTAGCTCCGGTGAGTCCAGTTGC
>CALVRP010000060.1 GCA_944358665.1 uncultured Bacilli bacterium | reverse complement strand
TATTAAATAATGAATCTGCTTACTCTGTTGCCATAGATGAAGGGTTATTAAGTTGTGGAATGTTAGTTAATTGGATAAAAAAATATAAAGAAATGGGTTATAATATAGCCCACCGAAAGCGAGGTCGTCCGACTATGAAAAAACAAGAAATTAAACCTAAAAAGAATGAAACCCTTGAAGAAGAAAATGAAAGATTAAAAAAAGAAAATTTATCTTTGAGGGCGGAGCTAGAATACTCAAAAAAATTGAGAGCCGTTGTTCAAGCAAGGAAGAATCAACAACAGAAGAAAAAGTAAATGTTGTAAGTGAACTTCGGCAAAAATATTCATTAACGATTCTTCTAAAAGTATCTGGTTTAGCTAAATCAGTATATTATTATACTTTATCTAAAACTGATAAAGACGATAAAAATAAGGAAATCATTGATAAAATAAAAGAAATATTTTTCTATCATAAGGAAAGATATGGTTATCGCAGAATTACTTTAGAATTAAGAAATCAAGGTTATATTGTTAACCATAAAAAGGTATATAGATTAATGGTTAAATTAGGATTAAAACCATTAAAAAGAAATAAGAGAAAATATTCTTCATATAAAGGGACGGTTGGTAAAATAGCTGATAATCTTATTAAGAGAGAGTTTGTCGCTGATAAACCAAACGAAAAATGGTATACTGATGTAACAGAATTTAATTTAAGAGGAGAAAAAGCATATCTTTCACCCATTATAGATGGATTTAATCAAGAAGTAATATCTTATAATGTTTCTAAATCGCCAAATTTAGAACAAATTAACGATATGCTTAATAAAGCTTTTGATAATAAAGAATTAGAAGGTTTGATATTTCACTCTGATTAAGGATGGCAATATCAACATCAATCATATCAACAAAAATTAAAGAACAAAGGAATAAAACAAAGTATGTCTAGAAAAGGTAATAGTATGGACAATGGCCTTATGGAAAACTTCTTTGGAATACTAAAAACAGAAATGTTTTATGACCAAGAAGATAAATATGAAACATTAGATGATTTAATAAAGGCAATTGATGATTATATTTATTATTACAATTATGATAGAATTAAAGTAAAATTAAAAGGACTGTCTCCTGTAAACTACAGGTTACAATCCTCTAATTAGAAACTATTTATAAACTGTCCAACTTTTGGGGTTCAGTTCATCCTAGGTATTTTTTTAAGATAACTCTTTACAAATCAAATTACTTAATTCAGTTGGATTATCTATTGGTAATCCTTCAATTAAACGAGCCTGAGCATATAGTATTTTACTATAATTTTCAAGTTCTTTTTTATCTTTTTTATAAAGTTTTTTTAGTTTATCAGCTATTGGATGATTTTCATTTATTTCCAAAATCGTATTAGCTTTTAGTCCACTACCATTTGGCATAGCTCTCATTACTTTTTCCATTTGCGTAGAAATTCCACCTTCACTAGTTAAGCATACGGGGTGATCTTTTAGATGATTTGTAAATCTTACTTTTTCAACTTCACCAATGGACTTTTTCATAGCATCAAACATATCTTTATTTTCTTCATTAAGTTTATTTATTTTTTCTTTTTCTTCTTCACTATCTAAGTTTGTTTCACTAGCACAAACATTGGCAAATTTCTTATCTTTGTAGGTACCTAGCATTTGCATAACAAACTCATCACCATAATCAGTTAAATATAATACTTCATAACCTTTTTCTTTAGCCGCTTCAGTTTGCGGAAGCATACTAGCTTTATCAGTACTTTCACTACAAGCATAGTAAATAGTGTCTTGTTCTTCTTTCATTCTAGATGTATATTCATCTAAGCTTGTATATTTTTCATCATAAGATGAATGGAATAAAAGTAAGTCTTGTAATTTTTCTTTATCCATTCCGTAATTATTACATACGCCTACTTTAAGCTGCAGACCAAAAGCATCAAAGAACTTTTCATATTTTTCTCTATCGTTTTTAAGCATATTTTCAAGTTCTTTTTTAATTTTCTTTTCGATGTTATTCGCAATTTTTTGAAGTACACGGTCTTGTTGTAATGTCTCTCTTGAAATATTTAGAGATAAATCAGGACTATCGACAACACCTTTAACAAAGCTAAAATAATCAGGTAATAAATCACTACATTTTTCCATTATTAATACACCATTAGAATATAGTTGCAAACCTTTTTCATAATCTTTTGTGTAGTAATCATAAGGGGCATGTGAAGGAATATATAATAGAGCATTAAAACTTATTAAACCTTCATTAGAAAAATGGATAACATGCATTGGATTTTCATAATCGTCGAATTTATCACTATAAAATGTATTATAATCTTCTTCGGTTATTTTATTTTTATTTCTCTTCCATAGAGGAACTAAACTATTAACTGTTTTTTCTTCAGTAACTATTTCATATTCATCTTTACTGCCTTCTTTTAACTTTCTTTCAGAAAGATTCATTTTAATAGGATAAGTTATATAGTCAGAGTATTTTTTAATTAATGATTTAATCTCATAATCCTCTAAATATTTATCATAATCATTATCGTCATCATTATTTTTAATAGTTAAAATTACATCAGTACCATAATTATCTTTTTGGCAATCACTAATTGTATAACCATCAATGCCTTCACTAAGCCAAGTATATGCTTTTTCTTCTCCATAAGCTTTACTTACAACTTTTACTTTACTAGCAACCATAAAAGCAGAATAGAAGCCAACACCAAACTGACCAATTATATCAATATCTTCTTTTTTCTCATTTTCTTCTTTAAATAAGGAAGAGCCACTTTTGGCAATTGTTCCTAAATTACTTTCAAGTTCTTCTTTAGTCATACCTATACCATTATCAGAAATAATAAGCGTTCTTTTATCTTTGTCGATATTTACTTTAATATTAAAGTCACTTTTATCTACGTCAATACTAGTATCAGTTAGTGACTTATAATTAAGCTTATCTATGGCATCACTAGCATTAGAAATAATTTCTCTTAAAAATATATCTTTATTTGTATAAATAGAGTTAATCATTAGCTCCATTAATTTTTTTGATTCGGCTTTAAATTGTTTTTTAGCCATTTTATCATCTCCTTTAAGTATCCATAAAGAATAATAACATTATTTCTAGCACTTGTCAAGTATGAGTGCTAAAGAAATAATTTTATTTATATTAAAAACAACTAGGCATTTACCTAGTTATTATTCTGTTTATTTTTTTCTTCTTTTAAAGCTTTTTCATACATATTAATTATTCTATTTTGATTATTAATTAAAGTTTCCATTTTATGGTGTAAATCCTCTAAAATAAGTTCACTTTTTAAATCAGTTTTATAATCATTTTGGTTACGAAGACTATCTTTTTTTGCTTCTCTATTTTGACTCATCATAATAATTGGCGCTTGGATTGCCGCGATACAAGAAAGTACTAAATTAAGTAAAATAAATGGATATGGATCTATGGCATCATTTTTTAAAACCACCGCATTAATAATAATCCAAGATAGTAAGAAAATAATAAAGACTAAGATAAACGCCCAGCTACCAGCTATAGCAGAAAATTTATCGGCGAGTTTTTCACCAAAGGTCATATTTTGAGCCTCTTGTTTATCAATATCAACCGCAATTGGACTATCAATTAACATATCTATTAATTCTTCTTCGTCCGTAGTATCTAATTTTTGGTGTAAAAGCATGTTTACAATTTCTCTTTTTCTTTTATTTATCATAATCTTCCTCCTATTTACTTTTTGACTTTAACTTGTCAAAACTAAAATCTATATCTTCTATTTCTTTGTCAACATCAAAGCTAGCTAGATAAGTTTTAATCCCCTGTTCATCGGTTTGACATAGTCCATTTTTTAAAAGTTCATTTGCGATTACATTACCATTATTTGTACTTTTTAATACATTTAGTGGCCACTCTTTGAATCTCGTTAAGTTTTGATCTTTTTGTGTAAATTGACTATAAGATGGATCTATCAAAAAAGATTTTCCTTGTTCATTTGGCATTGTGACAATAAATTCATGATAATAGTTAGTATCTATATAATCACTAATAACAAGTTTTTTATAAGCAATTTCTTGCTCGTCTAATAAACTTCCGATATTATTAGCAAAATAGATACATAAACCATCAGGATCAAAATTACCTTGATATTTTTTTACTTCTTCTAACACTTCATCTACTGTTATTCTAATTATTTCTTCTTGCATAATACCACCATCTATATTATAACACCCTTTTATTCATTTTACACATGACACAAATAAAAACTCACAAAATCATTATTTATGAGTTCTTATTTTTTTACAATAACTTATTTCCTGTTCTTTTTTAAAAATAACTTTTCTATATATTTGAGCGGTTAAAAAAGCTTCATCAGACGATTTATCTTTTATCCCAATATAATTTGCCGTATTATTAATGTTTATTGTATCAGCCGGCAATATATCAGTTGGAAAAGAATTTTCAATAATATCTGATACTGAAATAACAGGAATCATTAATTCATTAGCCAAAGCAAGAACTTTAGGTTCTTCATACTGTTTATAAAAACCTATTTTATCTATTTCTTCATGTGATAAATAATTATATAAAGTGTCAATATTTTTAGCATTATCTAATTTAAAAATATCTTCACCATTATATAACGCTAATGAAATTCCAACAGTTTCCTTACTACTTACAAATAATATCTTTTCAGGCATATTAATCTACTTTAGTCATCCAAAGACCATGGTTATTACAATATGCGTAGATTTTAGCATCTTTTTTATAAGGAAAAACTGCTTTTGGTTCTTCATGAGGTTTTAAGTTGGTTTTAATAATTTGGTTGTCGCTTTCTATCGCAATCCAAGTAATATAATGATCTTCTTCCATTGGATGAAGAGTACTACCAACACTAACCTCTATTTTATCGTCTTTCTTTTCATAAACAGGAACATGTTTTTCAGCGCTAGCATCTTTTACATTAGCTTCTATAAGTTCCATCTCTACTCCGCAACAAGTTACTCTCTCAATATCTCCTTCTAATAGTTCTACAACATTTCCGCAAACAGGACATACATATAATTTCATTTTTTCACTCTCCTTTAAATATATTTTTTATCATTTATTATTTTATCATAATTTTTATTAAAATTTATTTATTTCTTTTTAATATATCATCAGCCGCCACAATTCCTGTCGCTGCAGCCGTTACAATATTACCTGCTTTACCCGCACCATCACCAATAAAGTAAACATTATAATCTTTTAATTTAAAATTATTATCAGTTTCTATTTCATTACTGAAAAATTTTATTTCTGGCCCATATAATAATGTTTCTCCATTACTAACACCAGGAATTATTTTATTTAAAACATCTAACCCTTCAATAATATTAGTTATTATTCTATGCGGAAGTACAAGGGCCAAATCACCGGCTACACAGTCTTTTAATGTTGGATTTATAAAACCTTTTTGTATACGGTGCCACTCACTTCTTCTACCTTGTTTTAAATCCTTAAGGGTTTGAATAATAGGTTTCCCATCACCTAACACATTGGCAATTCTCGCAATACTTTCTCCATATTCTCTGGTATTAGTAACCGGCTCAGTTAAAGTAACTTTACTAATAAAAGCAAAATTACTATTACTTGATTTTACATCTTTTAAGGCATGACCATTTACACAAATATAACCATAGTAATTTTCTTTGGCGACAAAACCACCCGGGTTAGTACAAAAGGTTCTTATTTCATCGTCATAGGTTTTTGTTTTAATAAAAATTGTGGGATCATAAATAACGTTACAAAGTTTTTCTAATATTTCTTTCCTGACTTCAACTCTAACACCGATTTCAATACTTTTTGATAGATAAGGAATTTTATATTTATCAGCTAGTTCTTGAATCCATTTAGCTCCTGTTCTTCCCGGAGCAACAACAACATTTTTGGCTTCAATATTTTCTTTATCTTTAATAACAATTGTATGTTTATTTTCATTAATACTATGTATATCTAATACTTCAGCTTTTTCTAAGATATGAACGCCTTTTTCTTTTAAATAATTAGTAAAGTCTTCAATATATTTAGGTAATTTATCACTACCTAAATGTTTTTGTTTAATTAAAAGTAATCTTCCGCCTTCTATAGCTACTTCGTTTTTTATTTTTAAGGCTTCTTCTATATTAGTTGGATATACATCACTATCCATACCAAACCTCGTAAATATTTCTTCACATTTATCGATTAAATTATTAGCGGTATCTTCATCCATGTATTTAAACAAATCACTTTTGCCGATTTTAGGAATAAAGTTTAATTTACCATCTGAAAATGTACCCGCTCCGCCATAACCAGATAAAATTTGGCAAGGTTTACAGCCTGCACACTTTTTACTTTTTTTCATAGGACAATTTCGCTTAGAAGCAAATCTTCCTTGATCTAATAATAATATTTTTAATTTATTGTTATTTTCTATAAGTTCATACGCGGTAAATAAGCCAGCTGGCCCCGCTCCAATTATTACGACATCATACTTTTCCATAACCACCCTCCATTATAATTATAATATAAATATATTATTTTTAAAATGGTTTTTTAGTTGATTTAGGATATTTCTTTTTTGTATCAGTTAAACCTAATATATAATCTGTACTTGTATTATAAAAATCAGCAAGTCGAATTAAACTATCTAATGTTATTTCATTTTCACCAGTTTCAATTCTCGAATACTGAGCCTGGGAAACATTTAATATTTTAGCTAGATCTTTTTGATAATTGTAAACATTGCTTTTTTATGTTATTATAGAAAGCTGAAAGGAGTCGTTATTATGCTAGAACTTGATTTAACACCCATTTTAAAGCAAATTAAAGGAAATGAATGTGATGAACCAACATATTACGGAAATAATGAAACATTTGAAGCTTTAAAAATTGCTGAAAAAATCGGTGATGATTTTAATAAAGAAAATCCCGAAAATTTTAATTTCTTTTATTTCTGTGATAAATTAATGGGATGTGATATTACATCAATACTTAACAATTTATTTGAAATGTATAATCTAGATAGCAGCGATGAATATGATCTTTGGTCAACACTTGATGCTTACAATATGGTTTTTGAATTTCCAGAATTACTATATAACTACTCAAGAAGTCAAGGCTATAATGAAGAAGAAATTCTTACAGATGTAGTAAAAAAATATACTGAATTAGTAAATAGTAGATGTGATACAGTATGCAATGGATATGGAATTGAAAATCCTATCTCTTTAAAAGAAAAAGGAAGCAAACAATTTATAAAACAAAAACAGACTCAGAATTAATTTTCTGAGTCTTTATTTTCACTTTTATCTTTCAAATATTTTTTAAGTAAAAACGTTAAAAAATATGGAAAGGTATAAAATTTACCATTAAATCCAATATTTTTATTACATAGTTTTATTCCATATTTTATGTCTTTATATAAATTACTATCTATAAGATTATTTAAAGAGTGAGTACTGTTATCATTTGCTTTAACTTCAATTGGAATAAGGGAATCTTTATCTCTTACAAAGAAGTCCATTTCCAATGTTCCTTTTTCATTTTTATAAAAATATAATGAATAACCTGATTTCACCAACATATCAGCCACAATATTTTCATATATAGCGCCTTTATAAGTATTAAAATTTTTATTGTTTCGTAAATCTTCCCCGGCTTCTTCATCAAGGGAACCAATTAAAAGGCCAGTATCTTTAAAATAAATTCTATAATTATTTGGATTATAATTACCTTTTAATGGTAGTGATAGCTGTTCTAGGCAATAGCAAACATTTATTATTCCGGCATTATTAAGCCAATCAATAGTTCCAATATACTCGCGATTTCTCGCTCCATGTTCCACCTTTGAAATTTGAAACTTTTTGTTTTCATTTCCTAAAAACACAGGAATTTTATTATAGACATTTAATATTCTAGCTTGATCTAAACCATTAGCATATTTAGTTATATCTTCTTTATAGTCAAGAAGTATTTGCCTTTGCATATCTAATATTCCACTATAATTTTTATTTTCAATAAATGTTCTAACAATAGCTGGCATTCCCCCAATAATCATATACTCATGAAAGCTATCAAGCATCACTTTATATTCAAGTTCTGATAGTGGTTCACAGTTTTTCATATGTAAATATAGATCATCAATTTGTGATTCCTTGTAACCTTTAGCCCACAAGAATTCTTCAAAATCCATAGAATACATTTCATAGTCTTGTTTATTTCCAACACTATTTGACTCTATTTCTTTATAATTAATTCCCATTAAAGAACCTGAGCAAATAACGTCATAACGTTTATCAATATTAAATGATTTTAATGATGTGGCGGCATTTATACAATCTTGAATTTCATCAAAAAATATTAATGTTTTTCCGGGTACAAATTTAAAATTAGGATTAATTAAAGAAATATTCTTAATAATTGTATCTACTTCAAATCCATCATCAAAAATTGACTTATATTGTTTTTGTAAGACAAAATTTATTTCAATTACATTTTCATAATTATTTTTAGCAAAATATTCTATAGCATCAGTTTTGCCTATTTGTCTGGCACCTTTTACTATTAAAGGAAGTTTATTTTTACTTTCTTTCCAACTTACTAAAAAATCATCAATCTTCCTTTTAAGTCTTACCATATTATCACCTCTAAATACATTATATCACAAAATTCCACTATTTTTTAGCCGTTTTATCACATTTTTCCGATTTATTTCGACTGTTTTATCACAAAATTCCTGTTTTTTATAGGATTTTACATCTTTAAATATCATTTCTAATTAAATCTTTGACTTCAAATTTATCATTATTTTTTTCATTTACAAAATATATTTTATTTTTTGCATTTTATAACCCCGTTTACATAATAACACTTACACTAACAGGAAAGTCAATTAGTTTTATATTATTATACCCTATGTATACATATCATAATAACTTTGTTATAATTAAATTAGGAGATGATATAATGGATTTAAAAATTATAAATGAATACAATCAATTTATTTACCGTGTTTCCGCACTAATCTATAATCAAGACTTAACAAAAATATTGTTATTTAAAGCTGAAAATAGAGAGTGGTATATGCTTCCTGGCGGAAAAGTACAGATGCATGAAACTAGCACAGATGCGATTAAAAGAGAAATTAAAGAAGAATTAGGTTTTAATGAAATTCATTTCGATTTAATCGCTATTAGCGAGGAATTTAACTATTCAAGAGGCTTTAATAATCATCAAATAGATTTAATTTATAAAGGAATTTATAAAGGCCAGATCACAAACAACGAATTTAAAGGACTGGATGGTGACTGGGCTTGTTATAAATGGATAGATATTAATAAGATAAATAACTATAAAATACATCCTACTACTGATATAATTAGCAATATCATAGAAAGTAATAATATTAAACATTTCATAACGAAAGAAGGAAATTAATGGAGTTATATAGAGGTACTAAAATAGCTGGATTAAAAGAAATGAAACCAAGATTAGTAAATCATAGTAAAGCTTATGTTTATGCAACTACAGATAAAATAGAAAGTATAATATATTCTGTAAAAGGCGGCAATTTAAACTATACAAATATTTATGGTTATGATGATAATAATGAAAGATGTTTAATCGAAAGAAAAGAAAATGCTTTAGAAGAGATTTTTAATCAAGAAGGAAGATATTACATTTTAGAGCCTACAGATTTTAAAAAAAATAATTCTTTAGGTGTCGGTAATAATGAATATGTATCAGAAAAGCCAGTTAAAGTTTTAAAGGAAGTTACCATTAAAAATGTATGGGAATATTTAAAAGAATTAGAGAAAAACAACCAATTAAAAATTTATAGGTACCCCGATAGACCAAAAAAATACCCTAAAGACGATAGTGATTTAATAGAATGTGCGGCATTAACTTACTGTGAAACTAATAATTTAAATGGTTCGTTTTCCCTACTAGAAAAATATCATCCAGAACTCACATATAAAACTGAAAGAGTAAAGAAAAAGTTAGTTAATATGAGTAAAAAAGAAATTATTGAAAATTGTAAATACTTTAAATGATATTGGAGGATAACTTAATATGATTATTAAAAAATTAAATAATATGAACATTGAAATTAATAAACAATATGAGCTAATATTAGCCATTCACGCTGTTTATCTCTTAAAATATCCTGAATTAAAAGAAGAATTCGATTTTATAGAAACACCTAATATAGAATATGTTCACGAATTAGAAAAATTAATTCCCATTGAAAAATATCCGGAAATGATAAAATATATTAATAATTTTACTGATTGTTCAGTTCCAATTAATTTAGGAATTGGTATAAATGATTCATATGAGATTGATGATAAAAAAATACAAACCGAATATATAAACAAATATATGAATTATGGTTCTATAGACTGTTTTGTAAATGAGCTCAAGAAAATTGCGAATGATATTAAATGGAATAAGTTTTTGGAAAAATATATTCCATTTTACCAAGAAGTTATAAATAAATACTGTAAGTTTCCTGATAATTTAGACTTAGCTGATATAGGAAGATATTATAGTATTAAAACTAAAACTTTTACATTTATTCCATCAGTTTTAATAAATGGTGGTTTTGGACCATCTGATAAAGAAGGAAATTTATATTATAATAAAGGACTTTACTATAACGAAGAAAAAAATTGCTTTGAAGTTGATAGTGAATATCTAGTTGAATGTTTGTTTCACGAGTTTTCTCATCCAATTGTAAATCCTTTAGTAGATAAGTATTTAGCAAATACAGATATTTTAGAAGAATTTTATAAAGATGCGATTAAAAATAATCTTTTTAAAACATATAGTATGCATCCGGAAACAGTAATATATGAATATCTAGTTAGAGCTAATGCCTATATTTTAACTAGTAAATATTTTAAAAGTAATATGCCAGCTATTGAAGACGATTGGGTTATACCATATGGATTTACTTATTTACCTGATTTAGTTTACTTTACTGAAGAAAATCTTTCAAAATATGACAATTATGAACAATTTGTTCAAAAAGCAATTCCTACATTTATAACTTATTGTGTTCAACAATCGAAAGGACGTAAAAATAAGATTTAAATAATAGCATATTTATATGATGACTGATTATCGTAAATAATATATATAATAGAGGTGATTAGTAATGAATAAGGAAGATTATATAAAAGAGGCAAAGAAAATATTAAAAAACAAAAAATCTAAAGAAATAATGGAAGAACAAATTAATAAATATTATGAGATAAAAGATAGTTTTGTTTTAAAGCTCCATAATTATAATGTGGGTGATGAGGTATTTTTAAAAAAGGGAACTTTATTACATGGTACTTATAAAAATATTGATGGTCTAAAAGAAATGGTTAATAATGGATTAATTTCTTCATTTTTTATTGGTGGTCGTAATTCTAAATACCCTAGTTCAGTTGGTGTATGGAATTTAAAACAAGATTACTTACTAAAAGACTATATTGATTTTTATAGTGGTGGAACAATTATGTTTGTTGCCCCTGGTAAACACTATACTAAGATAATTAGTTATAGTGAATTACCTAATATAATAGATATTGTATCATTTAAAGATGAATATCATAAATGGAATATGGACCAAACTAAAGAAGCTAGATTTATGCCAAGTTTAGTTCAAAATAATGTTCAAATAGGGATTATCTTTGATGGTCAAAGTAAAGAAATAAAGAAACTTTTAAAAGGTGATATTTTATCTGATACTATCAATGATAAAGATGTTAAAGAATTTGTAAATCCCAAATATTATGAACATTTTATTATTGATAGAAAAAACAAAGATGACTTTTTTACTGATAGAGAAAGTGCAGTATTATTTGGAATTCCATCTTGTTTTATTGAAGGCATTTTAGTTGGCCGAAAATATGAAGATAATAAAGAAATATTAAAAGAGATAAAAGATTTATTACCAAAGGCTTACATCTGTAATTTAGATGGCAAAGTAATTGTAAAATAACCTTATAAAACAACATAGTTTAATTCATGTTGTTTTATTTATCACAAAATTTCATTCGTCTATTGTTTTAAAAAAAAGCCTTACAGCTTGATATTTATTCTTTTCTTATTTATAATTATTGTAGGTGATAGTATGGATTTTAAGATGTTAGACAAAATCGTTACAAATTATGCAAATGATAATGAAAACAATTTTGCAATAAAGAACAGTTCTGAAGTTATGCCAATGTGTGAAAAAGTTATAAAAGAACCTTTTGTACCTGTTATAGAAGATAAGTGGTCTAGAACTTTTAATCTTAATGAATCAATTAATTATATTTATAATTTTCTTAAAAGTATAGATGAGGAACTAACTGTTAGGTTTATAAATATTATAAAAGCGGTTGATGAAAATAACCAACCATATGTTAATTTTATTCCAAGACAAGATAACTTAACTAGTGATAGCCGCCTCGAAAATGGCAAGGTTTATATTTATTATGATAATTCACCTAAAGAGATGTTGTTAATTCTTCACGAAGTGCTTCATAAATTAAATGAGTGTCCTGTAATTGACGAAGAAAATAATAGTTATACAAGTTTTACCAGAGAATATTTAGGCGAAACGGTTTCAATAACTGGGGAAATGTTTTTGAGCAATTATTTGTATGAGCAAGGAATAATTACGGGAAACGATTTAACCATCTTAAAAAATTGGCGTTTAAATGCCGATAAAGAGCATGCTCGAAATGTAATTGTAGATAACGAATTATTAAGGTTAAAGCTATCTGGAGAAGCAATAACTAAAGAGAATATATACAAATTGATAAATAGTTATGATAAAGGTTCACCTTATTATCCAATATTATTAGATGAGTTACATGATTTACGAAGAACTACAAGTATATTAAAAAATGGAGAGTTAAATTTACGTAAATCACAAAAATATGTAATTGGTCAGGTTTTAGCAGAAAATCTTAGCCAGCAAAATAATATAGCTGATTTTATAGAATTACATAATGAGGTTGGTAATCCTGATAGCGATATTGTAGAAGTTGTTAGGAATATTAGAGAAAAACATAGAACCTTATAAAAATCTATTGCCGAATGCTTACATCTGTAATTTAGATAGCAAGGTAATTATAAAATAGCATTATAAAACAACATGGTTTTTATTCATGTTGTTTTATTTATCACAAAATTCCATTTTTGCTATGGTTAAAAAAGAAGGTACTTTACATATATTTTTTTAATATGTAAGCATATCCTCTTGCGATTTTCTCTTCTTCAATTAATTTCATTATATCATCTTTACTATACCATTTAACTTGCACTACTTCGTCGGGCTGCAAAATAAGGTCAGATATATTTATTTTTTCCTCTATTAAATATACATTAAAAATATAATTATTATACGGATATTTTATCGTATCAACATGTTTAAAATCTATATTTTTTAAGCCTAGCTCTTCTTCTAACTCTCTTTTTAATCCCCTTTCAGCAGTTTCATTTGTAAGAACGTGTCCTCCGGGAATTGCCCATTTGAAGTTATTTCGTTTAGTGGCTTGTTCTAATAAATATTTATCATTATTCTTTATTAAAACATATGATAACATTATATTTGTATTTTCAGGTATTTCATCTACTCTTCTAATAATTTTCTTATTTAATTTGTTAAAATTATTGTCATATAAATCTAATACTTCTTTTTTCATATTTCATCTCCTTATACATAATTACTTATATACTATCAACCTAATCAAACTTTATATTTTCTATATTAATTAGCTTATTATTGCTATCAAATTCTAATTTAAAAGTTTTACAATAACTCCATTTTCCATCAAATATTAACTTGTCATTAAAATACAAACCTGGTAATCTATTTGGGCCATTATTAAAATTAAGTTCACAAAACATACTAAGCAAACAAGTAAAAGCCATTCCATGAGAAACTATTAAAATATTTTTACCTGAATATTTTTCTAAAACATCAATTAATCCATTATACATACGCTTAGATACTTCATTTAATGACTCGCCATTTTCAAGTTTATAATCCCAATCATTAAATTGTTTTTCACCAAAATCAGACGGTAAATTATCCCACTTATCCACACCATGAATTCTTTCACCAAATTGTTTATTTATATTTATTTTTAAATTATTTCTTTCGGCCACGTACTTAGCTGTAGATATCGCTCTAATATAATGTGAAGAAAACACTACATCTATTTTTTGCATCTCTTCACATTCACTTAATTTCTTTGCGATTCTTTCACCATTCTCAGATAAAACTAATCTTTCATTTTCATATTGTTGTTTTTCCTCATCAATATAATTAAGTAAATTAAAACTAATTGGTTCTGAATGCCTTGATATATATATCATTGTCATATTATCAGCTCCTTATATTATTATTTTAAATTTTATTGAGTAATTTTATCTAGTTCTACTTTGTTCTAATTTAGGATAATCTTCTAAGTTTTCGTCTACTGAATAATCGGGAGAAATTTCTGATTGATTTAATATTGCCTGACCAGCTTCTAAAAGGGCCTTAGTTTCTGGAGAAACATTTTGTGTAGCAAGATAAGGCAACATTTCCTTATCGTTTGGGATTTGTTTTATAATGTTCATTATTTCAGTAACGGCCAAGTCCTTGTTTGATACAAACGAACCAATTATAAATGTACTTTCCGGTTTAGAACTAATGCCTTTTAAACTAGTATTGCTATAATCTATAACTGAATCGCCTGCACCCATTTTAGGTACAAAATAATATATACCCACTTCGTTATCCTTTTTCTTTTGTATTTCTATAGTTAAAGCATGTCCCCTATCACGACACATTAAAAGCGTATTATTATCATCAAAACTTATCACTTCAACATCACCAGAACTCATAGAAATATCATATTTTTGAAAAAGTTGTTCGGCCATTGCATTTTCAGTTCCTCTTAAAGAAATCATATACCCCTCATCATTACTTTTTTGCTTTCTAGTCTGAATTGTTCTTAATAAATCAACATCATATGTAATATAATCATGAAATGTATGTAGTATTTCATTTACCGAACCACATTGATTTATTATTTTATCGAGTGTAATAGCCTCTTTTTTTGCTAATATTTCTTCATCAATAATCCATTGTTCTGCTCCTGTATCTATTAATTCTTGAATCGTTGCATCGTAATCGTTATATATCATTGAATAGGGAAACACATTTTTTCTTATTAAATCCAAGTTTTTTTCACTCATCATTGCAAAACACTCATTATAAATTCTTTTTAAATCAGCACTACTATAATCCGTTTTAATAATTCTATTTCTATATTCTTCTACAGAATCCTGTATAGCCTTCTTAACATCATTTCCAAAGTCAAAAGTATTTGCTATATCAATTAACTGTCTCTCGATACTACTTAAAGAATTATATAATTTATCAGCATATTTGAAAGCAACATCTCCAGATAAATCTACCGCTGGTGCTAAATTCACTAGTTTTTGCTTTAATGCCATATCTATTTCAAAAAAATGTTTAAATTTATTTAATGTCTCATTGGAATCTTTCATTGGAATCACCTTTAAAACTTTTTTTACCTATGTTTCCCCTGTTCTGGGTTTTGTTCTACATAATTATCAAAATCAGTCCATATAGCATTTCTTAAGCCTTGCTTTTCTTGTTCGCTTAAATTAGGATTTTGATTAATACTCTGCTCTAATTTAGTATAAATTTCTAAGTTTTGGTCAACTGAATTATCAGGGGAAAGTTCAGGAAGTTCAGTTTGATTTAATATTGACTGTCCTGCCTCCAAAAGTGCTTGAGTTTCTGGTGAATATTTCACTTCTTCACTATTTTCAATATCATTGTAAGTTGATTTGTTAGCTTGATGATCTAAAGCAAATTTTATATCATTATCTGCTAATAAATCTTCTCTTATATAATCTTTATCTTCCCAAGTTATTTTATCTTGTTCTATAGCTGCTAATAATTTGTTTTTCCTTGTTTCATAAGTAACTGGTAATTGACCAGTTTGTTTTATCTCATCTACTTGTTCTTTATTTAAATAACCATATTTCTTTTCAGCCGGTGATTTAAGCCTATTTGCAAATTCTTCTATTTCAGCTAATTCCACTAAACCCTTTTTTCTAGTTTCTAACATCCTATCTACAACTTCTTGCGGATAGCTTTGAGATAGCTGTTGTTCATCTTTTTTCAATTGTTCTTTAATTTCTACCTCTTTTTTTATTTTTTCAAACTCTTCATGTTTTATTGAAGTAGCTACATATGAATCCATAATAGTGCAAGCATCAAAAGGCTCATTATTTTTTGAAATACCATTTTTAATAAAATTTACAATATCATCAAGATTTCTAATTTTATCTTTAAATTGTGGATTATTTAAAAAGTTCTCTATTTGTCTTCCTCTTAAGGATTGTTCTTGGTCTAAAAACATAACTCCACTACCATCATCATATACATTAGCAACAGCTGGTCTTACAATAAATTTCCCCACTAAATTAGGCCAATGTCCATATCTATCTTCAGTCACTTTTGCTATTATATATGAATTACCATCAAACTTTACTGCCCCATAATATTCAGCATCAGTTACAGCTAATTGCTCATTAATACCTGTTCCTTGCCATGAGCCTGTAGGTTTTTTCTCATTTGCAAATCCAAACTCAATTTTTTTCATTTTTTCACTTCTTTCAACTTTCTAAATTAACTCTTTCTACATAATAAATGTATATTTTTCCATATTTAACACCAAATAAGCAACAGTGAAAATACTGCCTAAAATGAATCCACTTATTAAAGTTATCATTAGTTTATCCACAAATCCGTTGTTTTGAGTAGCAGAGTTATTCTTAGGATAAGCCCCTATTGTTTTTTGTTTGCCTTTCTCTAAAGAATTAGTTACTTGTTGATTTTTTTCAATAGAATTAGGAACATTTTGCACAGAATCATTAGTATTATTAAAATTATCTTTTACTGGTACTTTAGTTAATTCTGCTCTCATACTTTTTAATTGGTCTATTTCTTGCTCACGTGATGATTTTATTTCTGTTTGTTCTTGCTTTTCTTCTACGTTCTTTTCATCAATATTTTCTTCCTCTGTTTTTTCTTTTTGTATAGTATAATCAATAAAATCTTCTAAAATATCAAATTGTTCAAAATACTCTGGTTTTTCTTTAGTTTTCGCAATATCATGCAAATCTAACAAAATAGATAAAGCATCTGTTGCACCATCTTCTGTTTGAATTTGTTTTATTTTATCTTTTCCAATACCAATTCCAGATTTTGTATGCATATTCCAATTGTCCATATAAACATCATCGGAACTATAGCTTCCATATAAGACTCTGGCCTGATTACTAATTTTCATTTGCCCTTGCTTATTCGCATAATCTTTTGAATCAATACTTTCGTATGTTGCTTTTAACTTTTCTTTATTTTCATCAATGTCATTACTATCATATTCTTTTCCATCTTCAATATTAAGAATATAATAATCTTGGCTTTGAATTTTCTGGGGAATTATAATATCAAAAAATCTTTGTTTATATTTTTCTGGAAAATCATGAAAAAATTTTTTTATTTCTTTATAGTCACCATTAGTTGGTAAATTTTGATGCCAATAATTTTTCATATCTGCTCGCTCTTGAACATTTTCAAACAAACCCGGATATTTATTGTCACCATTAACCGCATGTTTCATT
>CALVRP010000059.1 GCA_944358665.1 uncultured Bacilli bacterium | reverse complement strand
GAATTAAAAGAAAATGGAATTCAAGATAAAGATATTATTTATATGGAACTAGATAAAAAAGAATACAAAAACATAAAAACACCTGAGGAACTGGAAAATGTTATAGATAGTTTAGTGCTAGATAATGATTTTAAATATTTATTTATTGATGAAGTGCAGAATGTAAAAGGTTACGAGTCAGTTATTAATGCCTATAGAGAGGAAGGAAACTTTTCAATATTTTTAACAGGGTCAAATTCTTATTTATTATCAGGTGAACTTGTGACTAAGTTAACGGGCCGATATATTGAAATAGAAATGCTCCCGTTAAATTTTTACGAATATGTTGATATGAAAAAGTTTTTAGGTAAAGAGGTAAATAGTAATATATATCATGAATTTGAAGAGTTTATTAGAAATGGTGGTTTTCCGGGCTCATTATATTATGATAGATATGAAGATAAATTATTATATACGAGAAGCGTCATTAATCAAATATTTGAAAAGGATATTAAAACTCATAAAAAAATAAAAGACAAATCGTTATTTGAAGTTATAGAAAAATTTGTGGTTAATAATTTCGGCTCAATTATTTCAGTAGGCAGTATATATAATTATTTGACAAAAGATCATAATAAAGATGTCGACCGTCGAACAATTAAAACTTATATTGAAGTTTTAGAAAATGCAAAAATAATATATCCTTGTGAACTTTTTGATATGAAATCAAAAAAAGTATTAGATGGTGAAAAAAAATATTATTTAGCTGATTTAAGTATTTACTATGCCTTAAATACAGATAATAGAATTAATTACGGACCAGTGCTTGAAAATGTTTTGTTTTCTTATCTAAAAAGTAGTGGCTATAGCTTAAGTGTTGGTAAAATTGGAAATTTAGAATGTGATTTTATTGCAAGAAAAGGAACTGATGAATACTTTTATATTCAAGTTTCTAAAAATATAGATGATGAAAAAACTAAAGAAAGAGAATATAAACCATTTTATGAAATAAAAGAAATGTATCCAAGGTATTTATTTGTTTCAGATTTGGTTTTACAAAAAAACACGGAAGGGATTCACAATGTGAATATAGTAGACTTTATATATAATAAGGAAGAATTGAAATAGTTATTAAAAAATGATAACTATTTTTATTGTGGGAAAACTTATAAGTTTTAGAACAAAATCGATTTTGTAAAAAAATGTCAAAAAAGTTATAAAAAATGCTTGCTTTTCATATATTTTTGTTGTAAAATTATGAATGTGTGGCTGCGTTGATGTGCGAGGTTGCTGACACACCAGGTTAAGTTGCTAATAAAATTAACTTGATATCAGGTTTTCGTACGGAGCATGTCTATACTAGATATAGGCGAGAGGAGGATACAATATGTCTAAACCTAAAGTTCGTATTAAGCTAAAAGCATTTGAACACAAAAATTTAGATGCTGCTTGCGCTAAAATTGTAAACACAGTTAAAAGAACTGGTAGCGAGGTAAGCGGTCCAATACCACTACCTACTGAAGTAGAAAAAATTACAATTTTAAGAGCTGTTCACAAATACAAAGACTCACGTGAACAATTCGAAAAAAGAACACATAAAAGACTTATTGATATCAATAATCCAAGTAAGGAAACAATCGATGCTTTATCGCATTTAGATATTCCAAGTGGTGTTGATATCCAAATTAAATTATAGGAGGAATGAATATGAAAGGAATCTTAGGTCGTAAATTAGGAATGACTGAGGTATTTGATCAAGATGGTAAGCTTATTCCTGTAACTGTTGTTGAAGTTACACCTAACGTTGTAACACAAATCAAAACAAAAGAAAACGATGGTTACGAAGCTATTCAACTTGGTTTTGATACTAAAAGAGAAAAGTTAGCGACAAAAGCTTCTATTGGTATTACCAATAAAGCAAACACTACACCTAAGCGCTTCTTTAGAGAAATTAGAGGTGTTAATATTGAAGACTATACTCTAGGACAAGAAATCACTGCTGATATCTTTACTAGAGGAGAAATGGTTGACGTAACAGGAACTACTAAAGGTAAAGGGTTCCAAGGTGTTATTAAAAGACACGGTCAACAAAGAGGGCCAATGGGTCATGGATCACATTATCATAGACGTCCAGGATCTATGGGTACAATGAGACCAATGCGTGTATTTAAAGGTAAAAAATTACCAGGTCACATGGGAACACTTACAGTAACAATCCAAAACTTAGAGGTTGTTAAAGTTGATACTGAAAACAATGTTATTTTAGTAAAAGGAAATATTCCTGGACCTAAAAAATCATTAGTTATCATTAAGAGTGCTATTAAAAACATGGGTAAAGTTAATGAAAGACCAGAACTTGTTTCTTGGGTTAAAGAAGAAGTTAAAGAGGCTCCAACAGAAACTGTTGAAGTAGCTGCAGAAACTAATATGGAAGAAAAAGCAGGTGAATAATTATGGGAAAATTATCTGTATTAAATATTAAAGGCGAAAAAGTAAGCGATATTACTTTAAATAAAAACGTCTGGGAAATTACGCCAAACGATGCTGTATTATATGATGCAATCGTTTTAGCAAGAGCTTCTCAAAGACAAGGTACTCATGATACAAAAACACGCAGTGAAGTAAGAGGTGGCGGAAGAAAGCCATGGAGACAAAAAGGTACTGGTCATGCTAGACAAGGCTCAACAAGAGCTCCACAATGGCCAGGTGGTGGTATTGTATTTGGACCACATCCAAGAAAATATAATAAAAAACAAAACAGAAAAGAAAGAGTTTTAGCTTTAAAGTCGGCTTTATCTTATAAAAATATCGATAAAGAAATTATTGCTTTAGATAGCTTAAATCTTGAAACAGCTAAAACTAAAGAAATGTTAAAAGTTTTAGAAGCAATTAAAGCTGAAAAAAATATTTTAATCGTTGTAAAAGAACTTACTGAAAATGTTATCTTAGCTTCTCGCAATATTCCAAATGTTGTATTACTTGGAGCTAATGAAATTAGTGTGTTAGATGTAGTTGCTGCTGATACTTTAGTAATTACAACTGATGCGATTAAAGCTATAGAGGAGGTGCTTGGTTAATGAATTATAGAGATATTATTAAAGCGCCAATTATTACAGAAAAATCTTCTGATTTAGCACAAAACAATGTTATTACTTTTAGCGTAGATGTAAGAGCTAATAAAACACAAATTAAGCAAGCTGTAGAACACATTTTTGATGTTAAGGTTGAAAGCGTTAATACTATTAATGTAAAGCCTAAAACAAGAAGAGTTGGTCGTTATGCAGGAAAAACAAATAAAGTAAAAAAAGCAATTGTTAAATTAAAAGAAGGAAGTTCAATTGAACTTAACTAATCTGATAGGAGGAAGATTATGGCTATAAAATCATATAAACCAACAACTAATGGCCGTAGAGGAATGACTACTTTAGTAAATGAAGAAATTACTAAAACTACTCCTGAAAAATCATTAGTTGTAACAGTTAAAAAATCAGGTGGTCGTAACAATCAAGGAAAAATAACTGTAAGACATCATGGTGGCGGCGCTAAGAGAAAATACCGTATTATTGATTTTAAAAGAAATAAAGATGGTGTTGTTGGAACAGTTGCTAGTATTGAATACGATCCAAACAGAAGTGCTAACATTGCTTTAATTAATTATGCCGATGGAGAAAAAAGATATATTATTGCTCCAAAAGGTTTAAAAGTTGGAATGAAAATTGAAAGTGGCGAAAATGCTGATATTAAAGTTGGTAATAGTTTACCGCTTGGAAACATTCCAGAAGGTACTTTAGTTCATAATATTGAATTAAAACCTGGTAAAGGTGGCCAAATGGCAAGAAGTGCTGGTACAAGTGTACAAATTCTTGGCCATGAAGGTAAATATACATTACTTCGTTTAAATAGTGGCGAAGTTAGAAAAGTTTTAAGTGTATGCCGTGCAACTATTGGAGAGGTTGGAAATGCGGATTACAACTTAGTAAACTTAGGAAAAGCTGGTCGTAAAAGACATATGGGAATTAGACCAACTGTACGTGGTTCGGTTATGAACCCTAATGATCACCCACATGGTGGTGGTGAAGGACGTGCGCCAATCGGTCGTAAGGGTCCTGTTACTCCTTGGGGTAAACCAGCTCTTGGATATAAAACACGTAATAGAAAAAAGGCTTCAAACAAACTAATTGTTCGTCGTCGTAAAAAATAAGAAAGGATGATTTATAAATGGCTAGAAGTTTAAAAAAAGGGCCTTATGTCTTTGACAGACTTTTAAAAAGGGTCAAAGAAATGAACGAAAATGGAAAAAAAGAAGTAATTAAAACTTGGTCACGCCGTTCTACAATTTATCCTGATTTTATTGGACACACATTTGCTGTTCATAATGGTAAAGAATTTATTCCTGTTTATGTAACAGAAGATATGGTTGGACATAAATTAGGAGAGTTCGCTGCTACTCGTAAATTTGGCGGACACGGCGATAATAAAAATAAAAAATAACCGGAAAGGAGACTGAATATGGAAGCTAGAGCTATAGCGAAAGGTGTAAGAATCGCGCCTAAAAAATCTCGTTTGGTTATCGATTTAATACGTGGGAAAAGCGTAAGCGAAGCCGATAATATTTTAGCTAATTTAAATAAAGAGTCAGCTAGAGTTATCCGCAAAGTATTAACTTCTGCAGTGGCTAACGCTGAAAATAATTTAGAACTTGATAAAGAAAATCTTTATGTTAAAGAAGCATATATAAACGAAGGAAGAACATTAAAAAGAATGAAAGCTGGATCAAGAGGAAGAGTAAATCCAATTTTAAAAAGATCTAGTCATATCACAATAGTTGTTAGTGAGAAAAATTAAGTAAAGGAGGTAAACTGATGGGTCAAAAAGTTAGTCCGGTGGGACTTAGAATTGGTATCAATAAAGGCTGGGAATCAAATTGGTATGCTGATAATAAAAATTTTGCAAAATACCTAAAGAATGATTATGAAATTCGTAAATTCCTAGAAAAAAGATTAAGTGGCGCAGCAGTTTCAAATATTCTTATTGAAAGAAGTGCCGGTAAGACTGAAATTATTATTAATACAGCTAAGCCTGGTGTAGTAATTGGTCACGGCGGAGATGAAATTGAAAAATTAAAAAACCTAATTTAGTAGCAGCATTAGTTGCTGAAAACATTGCTCATCAAATTGAAAATAGAGTTTCATTTAGAATCGCACAAAAGAAAGCAATTAGAAATGTAATGAAATCAGGAGCAAAAGGAATTAAAACTCAAGTAGCAGGACGTTTAAATGGTGCTGAAATGGCCAGAGTTGAAAGCTATACTGAGGGAACAGTTCCACTTCATACTTTAAGAGCTGATATTGATTATGCTCATAAAGAAGCTAATACTACTTATGGTAAGATTGGTGTAAAAGTATGGATTTATAAAGGAGAAATCCTTCCTGAAAAGAAAAATAAGGGAGGCGATAATAATGGCAGTAATACCCAAAAGAACTAAATATCGTCGTCCACATCGTCTAAAATACGAAGGCGAAGCTCGTGGAAACAGAGAACTTCATTTTGGAGATTATGGACTTCAAGCGTTAGAAGGTGCTTGGATTACTCAAAGACAAATTGAAGCAGCCCGTGTAGCGATGACTCGTTATATGAAACGTGGCGGTAAAGTATGGATTAATATTTTCCCTCACTTATCATTAACAAAAAAACCGTTAGAAACTCGTCAAGGTAAAGGTAATCCTGAAGAATGGGTTGCTGTTGTAAAACGTGGAAAAATTATGTTTGAAATAGCTGGTGTAAGTGAAGAGGTTGCCAGAGAGGCGTTGCGCTTAGCAATGCATAAACTTCCAATTAAATGTAAATTTGTAAAAAAAGAAAGTGGTGAGGTAAATGACAAGTAAAGAACTTAGAGAATTAACTAATGAAGAATTATTAGCTAAAATCGAAGAATATAAAGAAGAATTATTTAACTTGCGTTTTAGCCAAGCTACAGGTAGTCTTGAAAAACCAGCTCGTATAAAAGAACTTGGAAAGGCTGTTGCACGTATTAAAACTATATTACGTGAACGTGAATTACAAGGCTAGGAGGAAATATGGAAAATAGAAGACAAGAATTAGTTGGAAAAGTTGTTAGTGCTGGCGCTGATAAAACCATTAGCGTTTTAGTAGAAACTTACAAAAAAGATAAAAAATATGGAAAAAGAGTAAAATACTCTAAAAAATATGCTGCTCACGATGAAAAAAATGAAGCTGGTGTTGGTGATACTGTAAGAATCGCTGAAACAAGACCACTTTCAAAAACTAAGCATTATCGTTTAGTAGAAATAGTAGAAAAAGCAGTTATTTTGTAACTAGCTAGAAGGAGGATTATTTATGATTCAACAAGAAAGCCGTTTAAAAGTAGCTGAC
Source organism: uncultured Bacilli bacterium (assembly GCA_944358665.1). Classification (GTDB taxonomy): domain Bacteria; phylum Bacillota_I; class Bacilli_A; order RF39; family UBA660; genus Coprosoma. The sequence continues at coordinate 6,668 of CALVRP010000059.1, read as the reverse complement.
AATACTGGTGCTCGTGATCTTTTAGTTATTAGAGTATTAGGTGGCAGCAAAGTAAAAACTGGCAATATTGGAGATATTGTAGTAGGAACCGTAAAAAAAGCAACACCAAATGGCACTGTTAAAGAAGGTCAAGTTGTTAAAGCGGTTGTTGTTAGAACAAAATCTGGTTTAAGAAGACCTGATGGCTCTTATATTAGATTTGACGATAATGCTTGTATTATTATCAAAGATGATAAGAGTCCGGTTGGAACTCGTGTATTCGGACCAGTGGCACGTGAACTACGTGATAAAGATTTTATGAAAATTGTATCACTTGCTAAAGAAGTGTTATAGTTTGGAGGAATAATATGAAATTAAAAGTTGGAGATAAAGTAGTTGTCATTGCTGGTAAAGACAAAGGTAAAGAAGGAAAAATCATTAGAACTTTAAGAGGCGAAAATAAAGTTGTCGTTGAAGGCGTTAACAAAATAAAAAAACATGTTAAACCAACAGGTAACGAAGCTGGAAGTATTGTTGAAATGGAAGCTCCTCTTCATGCGTCTAATGTAATGATTATTGATCCGAAAACTAAAAAAGGCACTAGAATTGGACACACTACTGATAAAGAAGGTAAAAAAATTAGAGTGTCAAGAAAATCAAACGAAAAACTTGACTAAAACCTGAAAGGAGGGTATATATGAACCGCCTACAAGAAAAATATAGCAAAGAAATCGTACCTAGTTTAAGAGAAAAATACAATTATAAAAATATTATGGAAGCTCCAAAGTTAGATAAAATAGTTGTTAATATGGGAGTTGGAGATGCAACTGGCAATAGTAAGTTATTAGAGGCTGCGGTAAATGATTTAAAAATTATTACTGGTCAAAAGCCTGTAGTAACTAAAGCAAAAAAAGCAATTGCTGGCTTCAAAGTTCGTGCCGGTCAAGCTATTGGCTGCAAAGTTACCTTACGTGGAGAACAAATGTATAACTTTTTAGATAAATTAATTAGTATTACATTACCGCGTGTTCGTGATTTTAGAGGAATAAGTCCAAAATCATTTGATGGTAGAGGTAATTACACTTTAGGACTTACTGAACAATTGATTTTCTCAGAAATAGACTATGATAACGTTGTAAAAGTACGTGGCATGGATATCGTTTTTGTAACAACAGCTAAAACTAATGAAGAAGCATTAGATTTACTAAAAGGTTTCGGTATGCCATTTAAAAAATAACGAAATAGGAGGAAATTATGGCTAAAAAGAGTATGATTGTAAAAGCTAATCGTAAACCTAAATATAAAGTACGTGCATATACTCGTTGTTCTATATGTGGAAGACCACATTCAGTACTAAAGAAATATGGAATTTGCCGTATTTGTTTTAGAGAATTAGCTTATAAAGGACAAATACCAGGGGTTAAAAAATCAAGCTGGTAAGAAGGGAGGATATATATGACAGATCCAATCGCAGATATGCTTACAAGAATTCGTAATGCAAATCAAATGAGATATACCACTGTAGAAGTACCTGCTTCTAAAATCAAAGAAGAAATCGCAAGAGTTTTAAAAGAAGAAGGCTATATTGAAGGGTATAAAATACAAAAAGGTGACGTTCAAAATACTATTGTTTTAAATCTTAAATATGTAAATAAAAAAGAACGTGTAATTACTGGACTAAAAAGAATATCAAAACCAGGATTACGTGTTTATGCAAAAGCTAATGAAATGCCAAAAGTATTAAATGGTCTTGGCATTGCCATTGTTTCAACATCTAAAGGAATTATGACTGGTAAAAATGCTAAAGCAAATTCATTAGGTGGCGAAGTGTTGGCTTACGTTTGGTAGAAAGGAAAGATAAAATGAGTCGTATAGGTAATAGAATTCTTATCGTGCCTGAAGGCGTTACAGTAACTACTAATGGTAATATTGTTACAGTTAGTGGCCCAAAAGGAGAGCTTTCTACTGAAATCAATAGCCATATTACTGTTAAGCAAGAAGGAAATGAATTGAAACTAGAAAGATCTAGTGATGCATATAAGAATTTTCATGGAACAGCTAATGCCAATATAGCAAATATGATTATTGGTGTAACTAAAGGTTTTGAAAAATCTTTAGAAACAGTTGGTGTTGGTTATCGTTTTGCTGTAAAAGGTAATACTTTAGTAGTAACTGCTGGTTATTCACATCCAGTAAATGTTGAAATTCCAGAAGGTATTACTGTGGATAACCCTAGTAATACAGAAATTACTGTTAAAGGAACTGATAAACAATTAGTTGGTGAATTTGCAGCAAACATTAGAAAAATAAGAAAACCAGAACCATATAAAGGAAAAGGTATTCGTTATAAAGATGAACATATTATCCGTAAAGTTGGTAAAAAGGCTGCTTAATAAAAACTAAAAGGAGAAGATATTATGATAAAAAAAGTAAATCGTAATGATGTACGTAAGGCTAGACATACTCGTGTTAGAAATAAAGTTTCTGGCACTACAGAAATTCCTAGACTTAACGTATTTAGATCTAATAGCAATATCTTCGCACAAATCATTGATGATAGTGAAGGTAAGACTTTAGTAAGTGCTTCTTCAATTGATAAAGAACTTTCTCTAGAAAACGGAGGAAATGTGGAAGCAGCTAGTAAAGTTGGAGAATTAATTGCTAAAAGAGCTAAAAAAGCTAAAATAACAAAAGTTGTATTCGATAGAGGCGGATACTTATATCATGGACGCGTTAAAGCTTTAGCGGAAGCTGCTCGCGAAAATGGATTAGAATTCTAAAGGAGGGAAACGATGGAAAAACGCAGAAGAGAACCACGTGAGAGACGTCCTAAATTATATGATGAAGAAGTTATTAATATTGGACGTGTTACAAAAGTAACAAAAGGTGGTCGTCAATTACGTTTCGCTGCTACTGTAGTTGTTGGTGACAGAAAAGGTAAAGTTGGTATTGGTTCAGGAAAAGCTGCTGAAGTACCAGATGCAATTAAAAAAGCAGTTGCCGCTGCCACTAAAAACATTCAAAAAGTAGCAATTGTTAATGAAAATACTATCCCACATGAAGCTATTGGAAGATATGGCGCAAGTAAAGTTATGTTAAAACCGGCTTCAAAAGGTACTGGAGTTAAAGCTGGAGGACCAGTTAGAAGTGTATTAGAACTTGCTGGTGTAAAAGACATCTTATCAAAATCATTAGGATCAAATAATAAAGTTAATATTGCAAGAGCCACTTTAGAAGCTTTAAAACAACAAAGAACTGCTGAAGAAATTGCTGCATTACGTGGTAAAAAAGTAGAGGAGATTTTATAATGAAATTAAATACAGTAAAACCAGCTGAAGGTGCAACTAAAGCTCGCAAAAGAGTTGGAAGAGGACCTGGAAGTGGTATTGGTAAAACTGCTGGTCGCGGAGAGAATGGACAAAATTCAAGAAGCGGTGGCGGTGTAAGAATCGGCTTTGAGGGTGGTCAAACACCATTATTCAGAAGAATCCCTAAAAGAGGTTTCTCAAATGCTAGATTCAAAAAAGTATATGCAGTTATTAACTTAGATGATTTAAATAAATTTGAAGATGGTGCCGAAGTAACACCGGAAATTTTAAAAGATATGGGATTAGTAAAAAAACAATTAGATGGTATTAAAGTACTTGGAAATGGTACTTTAGAAAAGAAATTAACAGTAAAAGCTAGTAAGTTTTCAAAAACTGCTAAAGAAGCAATTGAAAAAACAGGTGGAAAAGCCGAGGTGATTTAATTGTTTTCAAAAATAAAGCAATTATTCAGTCCTGAAAATAAAGACTTGCGTAAGAAAATATATTTTACATTCTTTGCCCTATTTATATTTAAAATTGGAACAGCGATTACTGTCCCTGGTGTAGACCGTGGATTAGATATGGGTTTCTTAGAGCTACTTAACCTTATGGGTGGTGGCGCTATGGCAAACTTTTCAATTTTTGCCTTAGGTGTTATGCCTTATATTACTGCTTCAATTATTATGTCCCTTTTACAAATGGGGGTAGTTCCTTATTTTACTGAACTATCTAAACAAGGGTCAACTGGGCGTAATAAATTAAATCAAATAACAAGAATTTTGGGAATTGCTTTAGCCTTTATTCAAGGTTATATGTTCTCATTTGCTTTTATCGATAATGGAACAGTAATGGATTATTTAGAGGTATCATTAGTACTTACCGCCGGAACTGCTTTCTTACTTTGGATTGGTGATCAAATTACCATGAAAGGTTTAGGAAATGGTGTATCAATGATAATTATGGCAGGTATTTTAGCTAGTGTACCTTATATGTTTACCGAAGCCTGGTCAGGATTAGTTGACATGTCAACGACACAAACTGCTTTCTTAGGAATTATTTCTTTTGCAGTATTTGTGTTAATCTATGTTGGCGTAATTTTAGGTGTACTTTATGTACAACTCGCCGAAAGAAGATTACCTGTTCAATATGCTAATAAAAGCAATAATGCGGTAGGAAAACAGCAGTCATATTTACCGTTTAAAATTAACTCTGCAGGAGTTATTCCGGTAATATTTGCTTCTGCTCTTATTTCTGCACCGGCATTAATCGCGCAATTTGCAAAGAATGAAGATTGGATGTTATTTGTTAATAAGTGGCTTAGCTTATCATCAGTAACAGGAATTATCTTATTTATTATCTTTATTATCTTATTTTCATATTTCTATACGTTTGTACAAATCAAACCAAAAGAAATGGCTGAAAAATTAAATCAAAATGGTGGTTATATCCCTGGTGTAAGACCAGGAGAAGAAACTGTTAATTATGTGAACCGCGTTTTAATTAGAATTACTGTTGTTGGTTCACTATTCCTAGCATTTATTTCTTGTATGCCTTATATCTTTAGTGCAATTTCATCATTACCAACAAGTGTATCAATTGGTGGTACAGGACTTATTATCGTTGTTGGTGTTGTTCTAGAAGCATATAAGCAACTTGAAAGTAATTTAATTAGTCGTAGTTATAAACGAGGAAGAAGACGTTCATGAACATAACGTTTATTGCCCCGCCAGCTGCTGGTAAAGGGACACAATCTAAAAAAATCAGTAAAAAGTATAATTTAGAACATATTTCAACTGGAGATTTACTTAGGAATATTACTGATAACTCTATAAAAGAAAAAATTGATAAAGGGCAGTTTGTAAGTGATGAAGTAATTAGTGATTTACTAAAACAAAAGCTTAAAGAAGTAGGCCCTAAAGGTTATGTTCTCGATGGTTTTCCAAGAAATATTAATCAGGCTAAATTATATGAGGAAATGCTAAAAGAATTAAACATAAAATTAGGTATTATTATTGTTTTAGATATTGATAAAGAAATCGCTTTAAAACGAATAACTGGACGGCGAATATGTCCAGCGTGTGGAGCCGTGTTTAATGATTTGTTTGAGGATACAAGAGCTAAAATAGAAGGTGTTTGCGATAATTGTGGACATAATCTTGTATCAAGAGCTGATGATAATGAAGAAACATTTGAAAAACGTTATCAAATTTATTTAAAAGAAACTGCTCCGCTTATAGAATATTTTAAAGATAATGTTTATCATGTCGATAGCAGCATTAATGCTGATTATACATTTAAACAAATAGAAAAAATAATGGGAGGCGTTTATGATAAGTATTAAGACGCCAAGAGAAATAGAGCTTTTAAGAGTTGCTGGAGAAATAACTGGAAGTACGCATAATTACTTAAAGCAGTTTATTAAACCCGGCATAACAACCAAAGAGCTTGATAAACTTGCCGAGGATTATATTGTAAAAAGAGAAGCAACCCCATCATTTAAAGGTTATGATGGTTTTCCGGGTTCGATTTGTACATCTATTAATAACGAAGTTGTTCACGGGATACCTAGTAATCGTAAACTTAAAAATGGTGATATTATCTCTATTGATATTGGTGCTTGCTATAAAGGTTATCATGGTGATTCTGCTTGGACTTATCCAGTAGGAACAATTGATAAAGATAAAGAATATTTACTTGAACATACTGAAAAAGCTTTATATGCTGGTTTAGATGTTATCAAAGCTGGCATTAGAGTTGGTGATATCGGTTATGCAGTTAGTAAGTATGCAAATGCACATAAATTAGGTGTTGTTAAGGAACTTGTGGGGCACGGTGTTGGTAATCACTTACACGAAGAACCTGATGTTCCAAACTATGGGAAAGAGCATACTGGGCCACTTCTAAAAGCGGGAATGGTTATTGCTGTTGAACCAATGCTTAATTTAGGAACAGCAGAAATCTTTATCTTAGATGATGACTGGACAATAATCACCGGTGACGATAAACCATCAGCTCACTTTGAGCACACTGTTTTAATAACAGACGATGGTTATGAAATTTTAACCAGGAGGTGATAGTATGGCAAAACAAGATGTTATTGAAGTAGAAGGCTTAGTAGAAGAAATTCTTCCAGGCGGTGAATTTTTAGTAACACTTGAAAACAAACATGTTATAAAGGCCCGCGTTTCTGGTAAAATGCGTTGTAATAGAATTCGTATTTTAAAAGGTGACAAGGTAACTGTTGAATTATCACCCTATGATTTAACACGCGGGCGAATAACTTATAGAAAGTAGGAGGGATATTATGAAAGTAAGACAATAAAAAAAAAAAATATGTCCTAAATGTAAAATTGTAAAACGTCATGGGAAAACATATGTAAT
>CALVRP010000058.1 GCA_944358665.1 uncultured Bacilli bacterium | reverse complement strand
CGTATTACTTGCTCGCATTAAAGCCCAGCCATGTTCAAACTCTACTCTAATTCCATCAATACTTTCATACTTATAATCTTTGGCAATAACATATTGTTCTAAAGCATCAATGATTTTAAACTTATTATCTTCGCGAACTTCTATTTTTAACTCTTCGGTAGAATAATATTTTGGAACATCTTTTAATAAATCACTAACACTATCTTCCATTTTTGAAAGTATTTCAATAATTCTAAGTGCGGCATAAATACCATCATCAAAACCTTGATAACGATCTCTAAAAAAGACATGTCCAGAATATTCACCACCAAAGTCAAAATCACCATCTTGCATTTTTTTATTACAGTATGAATTACCGGTTCGATTCATTACTGGTTCTAATCCTAATTTCTCTACGCCTTCAATTAAAGCTCTTGAACATTTAACATCAAATAAGGCTTTTTTATTTTTCATATTAGGGGCAATATTACGATAAATCATCAGCATTATTAAATCAGCGGAAATAAACTTACCATTTTCATCAGTAATTCCTACCCTATCAGCATCACCATCAATTCCAATACCAATGTCATATTTAAGTTCCTTTACTTTATTACCTAAATCGACCATGTTCGCACTAACAGCTGGATCAGGTACATGATTTGGAAAATCTGGATCACTATCACAATAAAGATATTCTGTATCAATATTAAATCTTGCAAATACATCTCTAATTATCGTACCAGCTGTTCCATTGCCACAATCAATAACCGCTTTTATTTTTTTGTCTCCTAAACTAATAGATTCTTCAATATTATCAATATAAGCTTTTTTAATATCATGTTTAACCACTTCACCATGACCAGTATCAAACTCTAACTTATCCGTAAACAAGCGAAAATCTTCAATCATCGCTCCAAAAGCATTACCAAAATCATCAAATGCTAGTTTAAAGCCATTATATTCTTTAGGATTATGACTAGCAGTAACCATTATTCCGGCCGCTATATTAAAATATTTTCTAGCAAAATAATACATTGGCGTAGTTACTAAACCTAAATCAATAACATTCATGCCACTATCAGTAATTCCTTTAATTAAAGCACTAGAAAGTTCTGGTGATGAAGTACGATTATCATGACCGACTAAAACTTTATAATGTTCTCTTCCTTTAATATAAGTCCCAAAACTTCTGCCTATCGTATAAGCTACATTCTCATTTAAATCCTCATTATAAATTCCTCTAATATCATATTCTCTAAATATTTGTTTATTTATTTTTACAAGTTCCATTTTATCACCCAATATAATTATAACATCAATTATATTTTTAAAAATAATTTTTTAATAAAATGTGTTAAAAATAGTAAATTGACTTGTAGATGGGCAAATGTTAAAATATTTTTGTAGTAAACATAAACTGTTATAAAAGGAATGAAAAATGTTAGAATTAAAAAAAATAAGTAAAGTATATCAAACTGGTAATTTTAAACAAAAAGCTTTAGATAAAGTATCAATTAATTTTAGGCAAAATGAATTTGTCGCTATTCTAGGACCTAGTGGTAGTGGAAAAACTACACTTTTAAATATTATTGGTGGCCTTGATGATTATAATAGTGGTGATTTAATAATTAATGGTATTAGTACCAAAAATTATAAGAATCATGACTGGGATATTTATCGCAACTGGCGTGTTGGTTTTGTGTTTCAAAGCTATAATTTAATTAGTCATCAAACTATTTTAGCTAATGTTGAACTTGCACTTACCCTATCTGGTGTTCCAAAAAAAGAAAGAAAAAGAAGAGCCAAACAGGCTTTAACCAAAGTTGGGCTTGGAAAACATTTACACAAAAAGCCTAATCAACTTTCTGGTGGGCAAATGCAAAGAGTGGCAATTGCGAGAGCTCTAGTAAACGATCCTGATATTATTTTAGCAGATGAACCTACTGGAGCTTTAGACTCAGAAACCTCAGTGCAAATCATGAATTTGTTAAAAGAAGTTGCTAAGGAAAAACTAGTAATTATGGTTACTCATAATCCAGAGCTAGCTAGTGATTACGCTAATAGAATTATTAATATTAAAGATGGTAAAATTACTAGTGATACCAATCCATACGATAATAAAGATGGAGAAACTGAAGAAACAGGCAAACAAAAGACATCAATGTCTTTAAAAACCGCTTTAGGACTTTCTTTAAATAATTTAATGACTAAAAAAGGAAGAACTATTTTGACTGCTTTTGCTGGTAGTATCGGAATTATTGGTATAGCTTTAATTTTGTCCTTATCTAATGGCGTTCAAGAATATATTTCCAAAGTTGAAAAAGAAACTTTATCAGAATACCCCATAACGATCCAAGCTTCTTCCATTGATTTTGAATCAATTATTAGTAAAAGTAAAGAAGCCAAGAAAGAAACTACTTGTGATGAAGGAAAAATCTGTTCTAAAGATGATATTACTAATGATTTTTCTTTAGCTTTATCAAATGCAACCGTTTCTAATAATTTAGAAGAATTCAAAAAATATTTGGATGATAATGGTGGAAATATTAATAAATATACTACTGATATCCAGTATGGTTATAATTTAGATTTGCAAGTTTATACTAATGATGGAAATTATAATCTAGTAAATTCTAAAGAAGAAAATAATAATTCACAAATGAATTCTAGCTTTATGCCAGATAATAACGTCTTCCAAAAATTAATTGATAATAAAAACCTATTAAATAGTCAATATGATATTCTAGCAGGCCGAATGCCGGAAAAATATAATGAAGTTGTTTTTATTGCCGATGAAAATAATAATATACCAGAATCACTATTATATGACCTTGGTTTAAAAGATAAAAAGGAACTTACAGAAATCACGAAAAAAATTAGTGAGGGTGAAAATGTTGAAATAAAAAGTTCTAATTATTCTTATGATGATATTCTAAATCTTTCATACAAACTCATTTTAAATACTTATTACTATGAAAAAGAAAATGGCCTTTGGGTAAATAAAAATAATGACGAAGATTACATGCATAATATTATTGATAATGGTATTGATATTAAAATAGTTGGCGTTTTAAAAGTCAATGAAGAAGCAACTACCGCAAATAGTGGCATTATCGGTTATACTCATGAACTTACAGAACATGTAATTAAACAAATTAATGAAACTGATATTGCGAAAGAACAATTAAACAACAAAAATATTAATGTTTTTACTGGTGAAGAATTTGATAATTTAAGTAATAGTTATGAAGAAAATTTAAATATTTTAGGGATTGCTGATTTGGAAAATCCTAGTACAATTAATATATATCCTAAAGATTTTGAATCTAAAGAAAAAATTGAAGATATTATTAATGATTACAATGAGAAAAAAATAGATAATAATGAAGAAAATTTAGCCATATCTTATACTGATATTGTTGGTACTATGATGTCTAGTATTACAACAATTATTAATAATATTACTTATATATTAATTGGATTTGTTGCGGTTTCTCTAATTGTTTCTAGCATTATGATTGCGATAATTACTTATATCAGTGTTTTAGAAAGAACAAAAGAAATTGGTATTTTAAGAGCAATTGGGGCTAGTAAAAAAGACATTTCAAGAGTATTTAATGCCGAAACTCTAATTGAAGGATTTATATCTGGCGTCTTTGGAATATTAATTACCCTACTTATATGTATTCCAATTAATATTATAACTAAAGACATTTTAGAAGTTTCTGGTATTGCTTCTCTTCCGGTAACTGGAGCTATATTCTTAATTATCTTAAGTGTTGTTTTAACTGTTATTTCTGGATTTATCCCAGCTAAACTCGCTAGTAAAAAAGATCCAGTTGAAGCCCTTAGAAGTGAATAAAGAATGGAAAAACCATTCTTTTTTATAACCTTTTTGTGTATTTATCATACATTATTTTAGAAGGGGGAAAAATATGAATAACTTACAAGTGGTAATTGATGCCGGCCATGGTGGGACAGATCCTGGTGCTGTGAGTGGCAATGTTAAAGAAAAAGATTTAACCTTAATGATTTCCAAATACATGTATGAACAATTTCAAAAAAGAGGTATCCCAGTTACTATAGTCCGTGATACCGATGAAACCCTATCACCTGATGAACGTGTTAAAAGAATTCTGGCTGCCTATGGTGATAATCCAAATGTCGTAATTCTTTCTAATCATATAAATTCTTCGACTTCTTCTTCATCAGAAGGTGCGGAAGTTATTTATGCACTTAGAAACGATAGTAATTTAGCTGAAAATGTATTACAAGCATTTGCCAACAGTGGTCAAGTAGTTAGAAAATTCTATCAACGAAGACTACCTAGTGATACATCAAAAGACTATTATTTTATTCATCGTAATACTGGTTCTAAAACACAACCATTAATTATTGAATATGGCTTTATTAATAACCCTACTGACCTCGCCCGTATTCAAAATAATTACAAAACTTATGTTGATAATATCGTTGATGCGGTTATCGCAACTGCTGAAGGTGAAACAGTTTTACCAGATGGCGAAGATGTTTATATCGTAAAAGCAGGAGATAGTTTATGGAGTATTGCGAATAGATTTGGAACAACTGTTGATGCACTAAAAAAACTAAACAATTTAACTAGCAACAATCTTTCTATTGGGCAAGTTCTTAGAATTCCTAGTTCTACTAGTGGTGGTACTGATACGGGAACGACTGGAACTTATACCGTAAAAGCCGGTGATACTTTATATGGTATTGCGAATAGATTCAATACTACTGTTGATGCTATTAAGTCTTTAAATAATTTAACCAGCAATAATCTCTCTATTGGGCAAGTTCTTAGAATTCCTAGTTCTACTAGTGGTGGTACTGATACGGGAACGACTGGAACTTATACCGTAAAAGCCGGTGATACTTTATGGAGTATTGCCAATAGATTCAATACTACCGTTGACGCTATTAAGTCTTTAAATAATTTAACTAGTAACAACCTATCTATTGGGCAAGTTCTTAAAATTCCTGGATTAAGCACAGGTACTGATACTGGTACAGGTACAACAACTACTTATACTGTAGTATCTGGTGATACTTTATGGAATATTGCTAACAGATTTAATACAACTGTTGACGCTATTAAATCTTTAAATAATCTTTCTAACAATATGCTTTCTATCGGGCAAGTTCTTAAAATTCCTAGCACTACTTCTAATAATAATTATATAAATTACACAGTTAAAGCCGGCGATAGTTTATGGAATATTGCAAGAAAATATGATACAACCGTTAATGAGATTAAATCTTTAAATGGTTTAACTAACGACAACCTATCTATTGGGCAAGTTCTTAAAATTCCAAACTAAAAAGGTAAAAGTTTAAAAGCTTTTACCTTTTTTATTATTCAATAGTAATTAATTCATATTCGCGGGAACCAACATTTAAATCAGCTGCTGCTTCAACCGTATGAATACCATGACGAGATTCGATTCTTTCTATCAATTTATCTTTACCTGGATCAGTACTATTATATACTAAGTCTAAGCAAGCTTGATCAACTGCTACTGGATCTAAACTAGCTAAAATACCAACATCTTGCATACAAGGCGCAGAAGCATTGCCGTCACAATCACAATCAACTGAAATATTTTTCATGATATTGATATAAGCAGCATTTCCTTTAAAATAATCTACAACACTAGCGGCAGCATCTGCCATTGCCTCTAGGAAATGATCTTGTTCTGGTAAATTATTAAATAGTTCTTTTTGATCACTAACTTTACCAGCAGTATGTATTAAAGTTTTTCCAGCTGAAGATGCACAGCCAATTGAAAGTTGTTTTAAAGCGCCACCATAGCCACCCATCGCATGGCCTTTAAAGTGCGAAAGAACTAATAATGAATCATAGTTAACTATATCTTTACCAACATAATTTTTCTTAAGAATTTTACCATTTGGAATATCTAATTCCATATCTGGACCTTCTTCATCTAATAAGTCAAATGGAAAATATTTGTCCCATTCGTGTTCTTTAATTAATTCTTTATGTTTTTCAGTAGAGTTTCTAGCTCCTTCATAAGCCGTATTACACTCAACAACGGTTCCATTAACATGGTTAATCATATCTTTAACAAATTCAGGTCTTAAATAATTTTGATTACCTTTTTCACCAGAGTGCATTTTTACCGCTACTTTCCCTGGTAGTTCAATACCTAAAGTTTCATAAGCTTTAATGATATTTTCTGGAGTTATCTCCTTAATAAAATATACTTTTGCTTTTTCCATATTTTCACCTTCCTTTAATATACTACAATTAAATAATACCACTTAGAGTGTACTCTATGTCAAGCGTTTAGATAAAAATTAACATATTTTTACTCTTCAATTATCATCGCTCTTAAAATACCTGGCGTTTCGTACTTTCTTTTACCATTACCCATGCCAATACCAATTATCTTATATTTATCCGGTAAATTATCCTCTTTTTTTAAAGCAGCTATCGTTGCGGCTCCTGTTGGAGTAACTAACTCACCATAAACATCAATAATATGTATAGGTAAATTATAATCTTTAACGATATTGCAAGTGGCTGGAGCTGGGACCGGAATTAACCCATGCTGATGGCGAATAAAACCTTTACCTTCACATAATGGTGAAGAAATTATATTATCTATTTTTAAATAATCAATACAAAAACTAATTGCAATAATATCAACAATAGAATCTATCGCTCCTACCTCATGAAAATGAACTTCTTCTTTTTTTACTCCATGGACTTTAGCTTCCGAAGTCGCAAGAACATCAAAAATATTTTTGGCTATTTTCTTAGACTTATCACTAATTTTCGTATTATCAATAATTTCATAAATTTCTTTAATACCTCGGTGCTTACCATGAGGATGCTGATAATCACTGTTATGATGTAAATATTTCATATCGTGATCATGATTTTCATGTTTTGTATCTAAAACAACATCAAAATCACAAACATCAAGACCTGACTTCTTTACTCTAGATATTTTTATATCAAACCCTTTTACTGGTATAGTTTTTAAAGCTTCTACTAATTTTTTAGAAGGGACGCCTAAATCAATCAAAGAAGCTACAATCATATCACCACTAATACCGGAATAACATTCAAAATATAATTTTTGCATTTTCTTTCCCTCTTTCTAATATATAGCATATCACTTAAAGTCCACTCTAAGTCAAGTAAAAATAAAAAATAGATATATTTATCTATTTCACGGTGATATTACCACTAGATGTCGTTACAAATAATTCATAATCACTATAACGATTACTTTTTTTAACATCAACATCTCCAGAATTGGTTTCGTTTTCAATATAAATATCATTAGAATTCTTAACGTCAACATCTCCACTAGTTGTTGTAATATCAAAATTATTAACTAAGTTCATTTTATCGATATCAACATTGCCACTGGTCGTATTAATAGTCCCACTATTAACTTCCCCTACATATATATCACCAGAATTTGCTTTAATATTTAACTCTTTCGCATATTCCAAATCAATATTGCCACTAGAAGTTTGTAAATTTACTTCATTAAAACGTCCTAACCTTAAATCACTACTATTTCCTTTAACAATAAGAGAACTAAATTCAAAAGAATTCATCTCCACATTACTAGAACTAGTTTTAATATCAAATTTTCCTTCATAATTTTTTGGAACTTCTAAGGTAATAGAATTATCACCATAACATAAGCCAATACAAAAACTTGTTCCCTTAGTACTAACATTAAGTTCATTATTTACTAAAGAAACGTCAGCTTTTTCTTTAGTAAAACCATATATTTGTACATGGATACTATTATCATCGCTATATTTTACGGTAATGTCTTTACTATCATCATTAATTACAATATTAGAAACGCTACTAAAGCTCTCATTATATAAAAGTTTAGTAGTATCACCCTTGTTATCACTTAAAAAATAAATAAGGACACCTATTAAAGTAATAACAATTACTATTAGTAAACTAATTTTTAACATGATTTTTAAATTATTTTTATTTTCCATTTTTACCACCTAACATAAATAATAAATCAACAATTTTTATTACAAAAGCATAAATAAGCCAAATAATCCAAGTAATATGCCAAGCCATAGTTATAAAACTTACAGCTAAATAAACTATACAAAATATTATACCTAAAGCATCAATAATAGATTTTTTTAATTTATTTTCTTTTTTGTTTGGTTTTTTCGTAAATTCAATAGTTTCTTTATAATTTTTTTCACTTAATAAAGAATTATATATCAGCATAATAGTAGCAATTCCAGAAATAAATAGAAAGCCAGCAACAGTTATCTCTTCTTTAATATACATAGATTCTGCTAAAGCGATCCAAATAATAGCTAAAAAATATAAAAATATACTTACTGATACAATAATTGCATTTCTTTTTTTATCTTTACCATCATCATCTTTTTTAGATATATTAGTTTCCCCTTTTAAAAATTCATCCGTTGATATTTCAAATAGTTCACAAAGGGGAACAATTTTATCAAAATCGGGAGTACTTTGATCTGTTTCCCATTTAGATACAGTTTGTCTTGACACATTAAGATGATTTGCGACTTCCTCTTGTGAATAGTTTTTTGCTTTTCTTAAATTATATATTTTTTCACCAATTGTCATTTCTCTCACCTCCAAAATCATTATATATTTTTTACCGGTTGCACACCACCAACTGTACTTGGAAATTTGTCAACTACACTTAACATTTGTAAAAATGGAAGAAAAACATTTTATTTAAACACTTATTTTACTATTTTTTGCACATTTACATGAAACTTTTATTCCTGCTTTTAGCAAGGGGCATTCTTCTGGTTTATGTTTGTTACAAAAGTGTCTTTTAAAATAAATCAATACTAAATGGCTCCACCACGTAGCATTAGACGTATCAGGAATTTTTAAATTATTATAACCATTTTTACTTATAACATCTTTTAAATCTATATTTTTTACAAGTTTTTCTAATTCTTTTCTTAAATAATCATGTCCGATAGCAGCTTTATATGTAGGAAAGCCTAAACAAGGTAATAACATATCTTTCATTCCACTATCAACAGGCATAATACCCGATTCATAATAACCTTTCATATAAAGGGTGCAGCACTGTGCTACCTTATAAGAAGCTCCAGTTACATTTTTATTAATTGCTTCAATTAATTCTTCATTAGATAAACTAGTTAAATCATGATGATTCTCTATAAAATTAATCATTGACTTAATATATTTATATCTTGTATTAAAAAGCCCTAAAGGCTTAATAATTTTAAGAATTTGGTCTTCTTTCATATTTTTTATTTCTTCATAAGTATACATAGTTAAGTTTTCAATAACTTTTCTATAGTTTTCAATCATACTATAAGATATTCTTGTAGATAAGCCGGCAATTAATAAACGTAATCTGTAGTCAGTTACTTCTAATGGCCACCACAGATTATTATCATGATTCTTAAAGACATCAACCTTAACATTACTTTGGCTACTACATATATCTAATATTTTTTTCAACTCTTCTTTCTTCATTAATTACTCCTATTACCCATTTATTATCACTTAGAATTTTGGGATTATCATTATTTGTCATTTTTATTTATTTTCCTATTACAATTACTACATTTTATTTTGTACATTCCTACTACTTATATAGTTTAATTTTATCATAAGAGATTATAGTGTGTAAATATTATCATATTAAAAAGACTTAAGTTAAACTAAAGCATTTGAGTTTTTAGAATAGTAGACTTATAGTTATCGATTTATCGAAACTATAAAACCATGCTATATGCATGGCATTACTATCTTCCCTATTTTCATTTAATTTTTGAGCTAGAAAACTAAATATAGTTGTTAATATTAAGAATATTTTTTCAATCCAATACCTCTATTTCAAATATTAAATCATCGAAATCATCTTCATTATCAGCATCATTACAATAAAATCTGGTAATTGTTGGTGAAATTTTCTCTTGTTTCATAGCAAACCAACCACTGTCACACCTCACAATTCGATTACCATTTCCAAAATCAAGTATTCTGCCATTTCTAATAAATATATATCCATCTTCTAAATCGATTTCTAAAATAAATTCATGATTATCGTTATCCCAATAATCTTCATAAAAATCAATACAAGCATAGGCCGTTTTAGGTTTTCTAGCTTTTTGACCTTGCTCATTATATATTTCACCCTTAAAATGATAAATGAAAAAGCATAAAACACGTTCAGCATCTTCTTTATCTGCTAATACTCTAACTTTAATTTTATGTCTACCCTTTAAATTATATTCATATCCTTGATATATTTTTTCACCCTTGTATTCGGCGATTGAATTTTTTGCCATAACAAAATATTGTGAAAGTGCAAGCATAATAATCTTCCTTTCTATTTTCCATAAAATCTAGCACGAAATGAATCAACATTTGCATGTTGTGCAGGTGTAAGAGCTTGTAAATTATTATATGAAACTTTTTCTTATTCCTATAACTCTTATATTATCACTTATTACATAAACATATGTATCAATTTAAGCCCACAAAAATATAAAGTTGCGACTTTTCCTTTTCATAAATTAACAACATTTGTGAGCCATCATCCTTACTATACTCTTTGTAAAGAAAATTTTTTTCTTCTATATTTGGTTTATATTTCGAGGGAACATTATCTTCTATGTTTGAATAAGTATCTTCCATTAAATACTTTACATTATTACTAAATGCTTCGCTCCAATCTATTTTATCTAATTTTACTATACTCTCTTTTGTTTCATATTTAGCGACTATATAAACATAACCTTCGCCTCTAAACATATTACTAGTACTATAAAACTTTTCCTCATAATCTAAAGGTATTTCTAAAACCATCTATTGGTTAAATAAAACGTATGGTTATCACCAAAAAAACTATTCAAATTTTTATTAATTTTATTTATATTAATAACAAAAAATACAATCAAAATTAAAATAATAACAACCCATATTTTAAAATTCTTCATTACAACAACTCCCAAATATAAGTTTTATTAGTTATATTTTTATCATAATTCCTAGTAATAAAAATGATTTATTATTCTTTATAAAAAAATGGCGTCCATGAGAGGGTTCGAACCTCCGACCTATCGCTTAGGAGGCGATTGCTCTATCCAGCTGAGCTACATGGACACAACTTAATTATAACACAAAAAAAATAAGACTTAAAGTCTTACCCAAAAAATCTTTTAATTTCTGCCTCAGCATTTTCTACTGAATCTGAACCATGAACTAAGTTTTCAGATTTGTTTTTAGCAAAATCTCCTCTAATAGTTCCTGGCATAGCTTCTAAGCCATCTGTTGGTCCCATTATTTTACGCATTGAATCCACAACGCCATCACCTTCGACAATCATACCAACAACTGGACCAGAAGTCATATATTCTACTATTTCTGGGAAAAATGGTTTGTCAGCTAAATGAGCATAATGTTCTTTTAAAATTGGTTCATCTAGATTCATCATTTTCATATCTGTAATTTTAAAACCTTTTTCTTCGATTCTTGTAATAATTCTTCCAATTAAACCTCTTTCATAAGCATCAGGTTTAGTCATTATATAAGTTCTTTCCATAACAATTCCTCCTATTTAACAAATCCTATCATAAATAGCGCTAAAAAGTTATACGCATATTTATAAGCATATCTAAGTCTAAAGCCACATTTAACTGAAAATTCGTTTAATGCGACAGCTTTATCAACACCACTTACTATCCAGCTTTCTAAATATCTAGGTACTGCTAAATTAATTGGGAACATATGTGCCCTAATCATATCTTCTTCTTTTTCTGTCAATTTAAAATTACTTTTTGCTGTTTCTACCGCCTGTTTAGGGTGTATAAAAACAGAAACCATTCTGTCTTTTTTAGTCCTATCTTCAGGGCTTAAGAAAAAGTCATGCAAAAGGCCACCTCTAGCGACCTGTTCATAATCTAATCTTAATGCTTTAGCAATTTTATAAGAATAATATGATACTTTCATAGAATGTTCATAACGGCTAATACCGTGATGTTCTATTTTTTTAATTTTTAAAAATTCTTCATTATTTAAAATATGATTAACTATTTTTCTATATTGTAAGTCATTTTGACCTTTCATTCTGTCTCTCACCTCAAGTACTTTGCCATTATAACACATTTTTTAAAATTTTTCAAATTATTCGTTATTTGTGCTATTTTCTTCGTTTCCTTCAATGGTTAAAGTTTCCCCTTCGGGCTGAATTTGAATAAAGGTATTACCATCATTTACCTTTATTTCCTTATCATTACTAGCATATCTATATACTGTTTGACTACTACGACTATCTTTTTCCCAAGTAATTGGTACTGCATAGCCATCAGTAATAAAATAACCTTCTCCGGAACCAATATTTTCTAGTTCTTGTCTTCCATAGTCGTCATAGCTATGGTTAGCCACACTAATTATGATAATATTTTTAACTGTATATTGCTCACCAGTAACTGCATCAACATGTGGCTCTCCGGACATACTTCTTTTATAAACTTTATTTTCTTTATCATATTCATAAGATGTGTCAGTATAATATGAATATCTTATATAAACATTATCAGCTTTCTCCGCATCTTCACGTTTTTTAAGACTAATTTCATCTACACTATATTGTAGTAACAAATCTTTATTTGTATCACGCATGTAGCCCTTTTCTTCGGCAGTTTCTTCAATATTTTTGATACTTGTAAATACCGTGTGTTCTGTTGCTTTGTTTAGCGATGTATCACGCCAGAATGTATCACTATCAGTAAGTCCGTTAATATTATCAACCTCTAATGAAGAAATGTCAGATTTAGCTTTGTCACTCCATCCATAATGTACATAAATCGCATCATTTTCTAATGCATAATCTAAGTAATATGGCCTAGCACTTCTAACTGAACCAATTTTTTCTGTATCTTGGTCTTTAAATAAAGCCATAATACGTGTAATACCACCTTCGGCAATTATCTCATAACTAATATAAGCATCCTGAAGACCAGCATGTGGCCATGCCTCATGATTATTATTAATCATTACCGCAAATGGTCTTGATTTAGAGTTTTCATCAACAATTTTAAGTTTCTTTTCCGGTTCTAGAACCTCTTCTACCGCATCCTTGTTATTTAAATAGAAATAAACTCCTGTGCCTATTAAAGCACATATTAATAGGAAAATAAAAATCTTTAATCCTTTTTTCTTTTTTTTGCCATGTCTAGCTTTGGCCATATCATCACTCCCTTACTATTTAAAATAATTATATCAAATTATCTTAAATATGAGAACTGCTAATTATGTTTTTTTGCCCGACCTATTGTCAATATATGTATAACTATCGTTTTTTATTATTAATAAACAATAAAGACAAGTTTTTACTTGCCTTAAATTATTCTTGTAAGTTAAAATTTATTTCTTTAGCTTTAGATAAGTTTTCCTTAGTTTTAATTACTATAGATTTTGTCTCATCACCATTTAACCTGCCGCCAAAATAACCGATTAAAGTAGTAATTACTTTATTATTACTATCAATAACCTC